>JAHJXD010000044.1 GCA_018827685.1 Patescibacteria group bacterium | reverse complement strand
TTTTATTAAATAAATATGCTTGAAGAAAAAAATATTACATCAGCCAAAGTCATGGTTAAAAAAATTAAAGCTGTTAAAAAAAGGGTCAAAAAATCACCAATTAGATTAAACGATAATTTAAATATTGTATCAGCTGTACCAGAAGCCGGGTTTAAACTAAAAGAAGAACCTTTAGCATCGAAATCAGGAGAGCCAAAAAGTATTTACCGAAAAATTGCTTTTAGTTTTATCGTTTTAACCTTGATATTAGCCGCGACTGTACTATATTTCGGTTTTTCCAAATTAACCATTACTATTATCCCTGCTCAAGAAAAAATTGTATACAATTCAACCGTAGAAGTAATCAGCCAAACCAGCAGTTCGACTTTATCGTCGGAGCAAATCTACGGCATGGTCAAGCAGGCGCCAGTAGAACAATTCAAAGAATTTAGCGTTAGCGGCAAAGAAGTTTTAGGAGAAGAGATAACCGGCAAAGTTACAATTATTAATAATTATATAAAAAATCAGCCATTAGTAGCGACAACCAGATTGCTAAGTTCTGATAACAAACTTTTTAGATTGAAAGATACAGTTAATGTTCCGGCTGGAGGTCAGGTAGAGGCTGAGATTTATGCTGATGTTGTTAAGCCGGAAATGGCGGTTGGGTTGAGTAAATTTACCCTGCCTGGTTTATGGGCTGGCATTCAGGATAAAATTTATGCCAAGAGTAAAGAACCGATGAAATACAACCGAAAGATTAAATACACTATAGGACAAAGCGATATTGATAACGCGGTTAGCCAGTTAAAAAATGATGTTTTGGCTAATGTCAAAAATCAAGTCGGTCAAACCTATAAAGATTACGCGAAAGTGCTATTCATGGTTGACAATAATTCTGTAACGCAAGACGTGAACGGCAAAGTTGGCGAGGAAAAAGAAAAATTTAGCATAAAAATGAAAACCATAGTTACAGTAGTGGCTTTTAATGATGATGAAGTTTATAATCAGATTAAGGCTAAGTTGATGGCAATGATAGCCGACGACAAAGAAATTTCTGAATTTAACAAACAAAACATGTCTTATGCTTTAGAAAGTTTTGACATAACTCAAGCCACGGCAAGAGTTAATGTTGACTCTATGACCAAGGCGATTTTAAAAGACGGAGCTAAAGCAATAAAGAAAAATAATTTGGCCGGGCTCAACTATGAGCAGTTAAAAGTTTATTTAAACGGTTTGCCTGAAGTGGCAGGATATCAAATAAAATTTTTTCCTTCATTTATAAAAAAAGCTCCTAATTTAGTTGATCGAATTAAAATAGAGATAAAAAGATAATCAAATTGGAAATATTATGTTAGAAGAAAAAAAGAATAAACTAGAAGCTATTCGCCATTCTTTGTCGCATTTAATGAGTATGGCAATACAAGAGTTATATCCGCAAGTTGGCCTTGGCGTGGGACCGGCGATTGAAAATGGTTTTTATCAAGATTATGATTTGCCAGAAGCAATTGGTCTGGAAATTTTGCCAAAGCTGGAAAAAAGAATGAAAGAGTTGATTAGAAAGAATATTAAATTTGAACAGCATAATGTGGATTTTAAACAAGCTTATAAGTTTTATCAACACGACCTTTATAAAACCGCGCTTATTGATGATTTAAAATCCGTTGGAGAAAAAAGTGTTAGTTTTTACAAATCCGGAGAATTTGACAATCTTTGTGCAGGTTCGCATGTTAAATCCAGCGGCCAAATACAAAGCGACAGTTGGAAATTGGAAAAACTGGCTGGCGCTTATTGGCGCGGGGATGAAAAAAATAAAATGCTGACCAGAATTTACGGGTTGGCGTTTGCGACTAAGCAAGAATTGGATAATTATTTAAAGATGATGGAGGAGGCGGAAAAAAGAGATCATCGAAAACTTGGCAAAGAATTAGATTTTTTTCATATTGATGAAATCGTTGGTTCTGGCCTGCCTTTATGGCATCCCAAAGGCGCGATTCTTTGGAGAATTATTGAAGATTTTTGGTATAAAGAACATTTAAAAAATGAATACCAATTGGTGCGCACACCGCACATAGGTAATAAAATTCTTTGGGAAACTTCTGGTCATTGGGGATTTTATAACGAGAGTATGTATCCTCCATTAGAAATCGGCCAAACCTTAAAAGAAAATCAAAATAAAGAAAAAACAAAAAATTCTGAACAATTTTTATTAAAACCAATGAATTGTCCGTTTCATGTTCAAATTTTTAAAAACAAACCTTATTCATATAGAGAATTGCCATTGCGATGGGCAGAATGCGGAACAGTCTATCGTTATGAAAAAAAAGGAGAGCTTTCAGGGCTAATTAGAGTCAGAGGTTTTACGCAGGATGACGCGCATATTATTTGTCGAGCTGACCAAGTGGAAAATGAATTAAAAAAGGTTATTGATTTTATTTTATTTATTTATAAATCATTCGGCTTTGAAATTGAAAGCGTAAATGTGTATCTTTCCATAAGAGATCAGGAATTAAAAAAATATGCGGGAACTAATCAGGGTTGGGAATTTACAGAAAAAGTTTTAGAAAGGGTTGCTCTTGAAAAAGGATTGAATATTAAAAAAGATGTGGGTGGCGCCGTATTTTATGGTCCCAAACTTGATTTTAAGGTTAAGGACGCAATAGGAAGGGAATGGCAATGCTCTACATTACAATTTGATTTTAATTTGCCAGAACGGTTTGATATGACCTTTGTTAATGAAAAAGCAGAGAAAGAAAGACCATATATGTTGCATCGCGCGCTATTTGGATCTTTTGAACGATTTATTGGAGTTTTGATTGAACATTACGCCGGCGCTTTGCCAGTCTGGCTTTCGCCGGTGCAGGTAAAAATCGTTTCCGTGGGTGCGGCGCACGCGGAATTTTGCCAAAAGCTGGCGGATGAATTTAAGCAAAATGATATCAGGGTGGAAGTTGACGAGTCGGATGAAACCGTGGGCAATAAAATCAGGAAAGCCGTGGCGGAAAAAGTGCCGTATATGCTGGTAGTTGGCGACCGGGAAACGGCATCTGATAAATTGGCGGTTAGGGACAGGGGAGAGAAGCAAACTCGAGAAATAGATAAAGAGAGGTTTATAAAAGAAGTGAAAGAAAAAATTAAAAATAGAAAATAAAATATAAAAAAACAGCTTCGTATTTACGAAGCTGTTTTTTTATATGAAGTTTTAGAAATCCAAATTTTGTACCTTTTTAGCATGCGTCTGGATAAAGTGTTTGCGTGGCGCCACATCAACGCCCATGAGCATTTCAAAGGTTTCATTGGCTAAGGCCGCGTCGTCAACATTAACTTGCTTCATAATGCGGGTTTCCGGGTTCATAGTGGTTTCCCAAAGCTGCTCTGGGTTCATCTCTCCCAAGCCCTTATAGCGCTGGATGTTTATACGCGCCAAAGCCTTGGTTTTATTTATTTTAACTTCTTCTTCACTTTGATTTTCTTCGGCCAGCTCAACTTCCTCGGCCTCAGTTTCCATCACCATAGCTTGCGTTGAGTCAGCTGAAGCGCCGCCACCAAATTCTTTTACGATTTTATCTTTTTCTTCATCCGAATAAGCATATTTGGAGGTCGTGCCTTTTTTAATTTGATATAGCGGCGGCTGGGCGATATATAAATTGCCATTGGTTACCAAGGCGTTAAAATGCCGATAAAATAAAGTTAATAAAAGAGTCCTGATATGCGCGCCGTCAACGTCAGCATCAGTCATAATCACAACGCGATGATAACGTAATTTTTCTAAATCAAATTGATCATCGATATTCGCGCCTAACGCAATGACTAAATTTTTTATTTCATTATTAGCCAACATTTTATCTAGTCGCGCCCGTTCAACGTTTAGAATTTTGCCGCGCAAAGGCAGAATGGCTTGAAATTTTCTGTCGCGGCCTTGTTTAGCCGAACCGCCGGCCGAGTCGCCCTCTACGATATAAAGTTCGCTTTCTTCAGCTTTGCGGCTTGAGCAATCGGCTAATTTGCCCGGTAAAGTCATGCCTTCAAGCGCGCCTTTTCTTAAAATTGAAGCGCGAGCGGTTCTAGCCGCAATTCTAGCTTGAGCCGAAAGAAAACATTTAGCCACTATGGCTTCGGCTTGGCGCGGGTTTTCCTGCAAAAATGCAGTGAAGCTGTCGTTAAAAATTTGTTCAACGTAAGTTTTAATTTCCGCATTGCCTAATTTGCCCTTGGTTTGTCCTTCAAATTGCGGGTTGGTTAACTTTACGCTGATAATAACCGTTAAGCCCTCGCGCACATCTTCGCTGGTTAAATTTTCATCTTTTTCTTTAATTAAATTTTGACTTCGAGCATAGCTATTCAGAGTTCTGGTTAAGGCCGTGCGAAAACCGACTACGTGCGCGCCGCCTTCAGGGTTAATAATGTTATTGGCAAAAGCCAAGGCGGTTTCATTAAAGCCGTCGTTATATTGCAAAGCCACTTCAACTCTTGAGTCATTTACTTCTTTGTCAACATAAAAGATAGTTTCGTTTTTTACTTGGTTGTTGCGGTTTAATGATTTGATATAAGCCTTAATGCCGCCTTCAAAATAAAATTTATAATTTTTAGCGCGATGATTTTTTCTTTGATCAATTACTTTAATGGTTACGCCTTTAGTTAAATAAGTTTGTTGTCTAAGCCGGTCTAAAATCGCACCCCAGTTAAATTCAAGGGTTTCAAAAATTTGAACGTCTGGCTTAAAAGTAATGGTCGTGCCGGTTTTTTTTGAGTTGCCGATTGGCTTAACTTTTTTTAAAGGTTTGCCTCGCTCATATTCTTGCATCCAGATTTTGCCTTCACGGTGAACCTCGGCTTTTAAATATTCGCTTAAAGCGTTAACTACGGAAACACCCACGCCGTGCAGTCCGCCGGAAACTTTATAGCCGCTGCCGCCGAATTTTCCTCCTGCATGCAATTTGGTTAAAACCGTTTCTAAGGCCGAAACTTTAGTTACTTTATGTATGCCTGTTGGAATGCCGCGGCCGTTGTCACATACTTCAACCATGCCGTTAGCTAATAAAGTAACTTGTATTTCCGTGGCATAACCGGCCATGGCTTCGTCTATGCCATTATCAACTACTTCCCAGACCAAATGATGCAAGCCGGTAGATGAGGTTGAACCAACATACATGCCCGGTCTTTTACGAACAGGATCAAGCCCTTCAAGCACTGTTATTGATTCAGCGTCATATGTTGCGTCGGGGGCTTTTTTGTTTTGTTTTGCAGTCATAGAATTACAAATTTAGGACTTATGCGTTTGAGATAAAGATAACTAAAACAATAAGCAATATTAGCCATTTAAACATAAAAACTAACCTAATATTTTAGGCTTATTTTTATATCTTAATTTTAGCAAAAAAAACATAATTGCGCAAGGAAAAATTGACAGGAAAAATTGCCCTTTATTTGTCATAATAAGCAAATTTATGTTAAAATAAATCTATGAACAATTCAAAATTTAATCAAGACAAAATTAAAGAAAAAGAAATTGAGAGGAAAATGGAACATTATGTAAGCCCGGAGGGTATTACCACTAAACAATTAGAAATCGGTCTATGGTATATTGAGCATAAAAGGCAGCTTAGAATAGTTTTAATCGGTTTTTTGATTTTAATATCCGCGATTTCTTGGGTTTATACCATTTACGGTTTTGGTTATTATATTGCTCGCGGAATGAGTGAAGATGATATTTTAACTAAGCAGATGGCGCAAGTTAATGGCGCCAACCACGATTATGTTGTGCAAGTTGGAGCCAAGGATTTAATTATTGGTTCAGTAGAAGCTATTAGGCTGTATGATAAAAAATATGATCTCTACGCCAAGCTAAAAAATGATAATCCAAAATGGTGGGCGGAATTTGATTATTATTTTACCGCCGCAGGCAGACAAACACAGGTAACCAAAGGCTATATTTTGCCAGAGGAGATTAAATATCCGGCGGCTTTAGCAGAAGAGTTTGCTTATTCTCCAGAGGACTGTCTATTAGTTATTGAAAATATTAGTTGGCACAGAATTAATCAGCACAAGATAGCTGATTGGGACGTTTACCGAACCAGTCATTTAAATCTTGCCAGCGAGGATATTAAATTTATTCCGGCCAATGTAAGCCTGTTGTCGGAAAAATTAGGCTTAAATCAGCTAAGTTTTAACGCCATTAACCGCACAGCTTATAATTATTGGAATGTTGGTTTTGTTATTTTGCTTTATTCTAGCGATCAAATAACCGCTATTAATCATTATGTTTTAAATGATTTTATGTCAGGGCAAAAAAGATTTGTGGAAATTAGTTGGCCTGGAGACTTGGGCCGAGTGGACAGTGTTGAAATAATTCCGGAAATCAATATTATGAAAGATAATATCTATATTAAATATGACGGTGGCGTGGGGCAGGAAAAGTAGCGACTGATTCGGCGACAGTCCCAAGTAGAAGAAATTTAAAATTTTTTTTGTTATGTTCAACAAGTTAATAATATATCTTAAAAATTTTGACTGGATAATGTTCACGGCCGTGTTGCTTTTAATCTGTTTTGGTTTGGCGGAAATTTACAGTGTGGCCATAGGCCGATCGCAATTAGACTTGCTTAATTTTAAGAAACAAATTCTTTTTATTATTTTGGGCATAATACTGCTTTTTTTATTGGCCTTTTTTGATTATCATAGCTTAAGAAGCTATAGTAAGTATTTTTACGTTCTAGGCTTTATTTTATTAATTGGGGTTTTGTTAATCGGGCAAACTATTCGCGGCACAAAAGGCTGGTATAATTTGGCTGATTTCAATTTTCAGCCGGTTGAATTCATAAAATTTGTTTTAATTTTATTTTTGGCTAAATATTTCTCTTCAGCTTCGCCTAAGATTAAAGAATTTAAGCGCTTATTAATTTCCGGCAGCGGCGTTTTGCTGTTTATAATTTTAGTTTTAGCCCAACCTGATTTTGGCTCGGCGTTTATTTTATTTTTATTATGGCTGTCCATGATTATTTTGGTCGGTTTTAATAAAAAATATTTTTTAGTTATAGGTTTTATTTTAGTTATAGTTTTTTCCGGCTCTTGGTATTTTGTTTTGCGGGATTATCAAAAACAAAGGATAGTTACTTTTTTAAATCCTTCATTTAATCCTTTGAGTCAGGGCTACAATGTTTCACAGGCGATTATTGCTGTTGGCGCCGGCGGTTTAACCGGTCGCGGACTTGGTTTCGGCTCGCAATCGCAATTGAAGTTTTTGCCTGAAGCTCAGACTGATTTTATTTTTGCCGTGGTGGCCGAAGAGCTTGGTTTTTCCGGGGTCTTGCTAATTTTATTGTTTTTTGGTATATTTTTTTATCGTTGCCTATATCATCTAAAAAGAATCAACAACAATTTTGGCATATTTTTTATTTTAGGCTCCATAAGCTTGATTTTTATTGAAATGTTTATTAATATTAGTATGAACCTGGGCATCTTGCCGGTAGTGGGGATTTCTTTGCCTTTTTTAAGTTATGGTGGCAGCGGTTTGATTTCCAGTTTAATGTTGGTTGGAGTTATAGAAAGCATTGTTATCAGATCAAAAATTAATTATTAGGGATTATATGACAACAAAAGTACAATTAAACGTTCAATCCAGGAGTGAAAGTAATGGCAAGGCTAAAAATATTAGAGCCACTGGCTTTATTCCTGCGGTTATTTACGGTTTTGGCAAAGACAATAAAAATATCAAAGTCAAAAAACATGATTTTGAAAAAGTTTTCGCCATAGCCGGCGAGTTTAACTTGGTTGATTTATCAATCGATCAGGCTCAACCCGTAAAGGTTATTATTAAGGATGTTCAACGCGATGGCTTAACTGACAACGTTATTCATATTGATTTTTATCAAGTTGATATGACCAAGAAAATTATTGCCGAGATTCCTTTAAATTTTATCGGCGAAGCTAAAGCCATAAAAGAATTAGGCGGAACTATGGTAAAAAATATGGATACGGTTGAAGTTGAATGTTTGCCAGGAGATTTGGTCAGCCATATTGATGTTGATATTTCCGTTTTAGCGAATTTTGATCAATTTATCAGATTGCATGATTTAGTTTTGTCCAATGGCATAGTTTTGGCTCAAGAAACTAACGAAGTTGTGGTAGGAGTAGTGGAAACTAAGGCTGAAGAACAAGCGCCTAAATCGGCTGAAGCTGTGCCAAGTCAAGGTCAAGAAGCAGCTCAAACGCAAGAAAAAACCAGCGTTGGAATAAAAACGGCTTAGAAAAAAAATAGGCGCGTTTTATGTTTTTTATTTTAATTGTGAAAATAATTATAACCTGATATAATAAAAGTACTAATATATAAA
>JAHJXD010000087.1 GCA_018827685.1 Patescibacteria group bacterium | reverse complement strand
GGTTAAAGAAACGACCACCATTGAGAAAGGATTGATCGATGAAGGCAGAGACGGAAGTGAAGGTTAAATATGGAGTTTGGGGACTGATTTGCGGGGCCATTGTTGCAATGATCATCGGGTTTGCATGGGGTGGTTGGTTAACCACCGGCACTAGCCAGAAGATGAGCAATGAGGCGGTCTTGGCGAGTCAGGCGGCGATCTGCGTCGCCCAATTTATGAAGGATCCGAATCATGAGGCGAAACTTAAAGAATATGAGGCAATAGATAGCTGGAAGAGATCTGAATTCATTGAAAAAGGGGGCTGGGACAAAATGCCCGGGCAAAAGGAGGCTGGTTCCAGTGTGTCTCGCGCATGTGTCGCGGGGATTGACGTTCTTATCAAGAAATAAGGGAAATCAATACAGGAGGACTAAAGATGTCAGAAGGAAAAGTGAAATGGTTTAATGATTCAAAAGGATTTGGTTTTATCGAGCAGGAGGGCGGCAAGGACCTTTTCGTGCATCATTCCGCGATCCAGTCAGAGGGTTTCAAATCACTGGCCGAGGGTGATCGGGTCAGCTTTGATGTAATCCAAGGCGCCAAAGGTCCGGCTGCCGAGAATGTTCGCAAGCTGTAGGACTTTATTTGAGGGGCGTTGATCTGTGACATGCCCCTTGACATGGATGATGAGCAACACTATCTCATAATCGACGAGATGCTGCGATGCGCGTATTGAGTCTATTCTACTGGATGTTAACGAAAAGAGAATCACAGGGTCTTCGTGGTGATTGTCACCCTTATAGACCAGATCTTAAATGATGGACTCCAGTAAAAGACAAGACGACATAGGCGGCTCTCGTCTTTTTTTGCCAACAGAAAATCATCTTTCCTTTCACCACAAACTTACAGAGAGGAATAACCGCCATGAAAAAGAGAAATATCGTTATCCACTGTTTAGTGCTTCTTATTCTGATCGCCAAAGGGGTCAAATCCATAAGAAATAATCTGATCGTGAAATAGGCGACCGTTATCTTTTTACCGGATGGAACATGACACCCGCTGTTGATCCGAATCCTGGATTTCTGAGAGCCCCGTTTGGGAGGTTGTTAGTTATTACCTCGGACACCACTGATTGTTGCTGTCATGTTTCTCCCGGAAAACTATACTCCCAATAAAAACCTACAGCGAAACAATGGCAACCCAGATTGATCAGGAAATCTCCAGCGTGATGGAACAGACCCATCAAAGGGTGCGCAACATTCTGTCTGAACGCCGGAAAGTCTTGGATAATCTCGCCCATCTTCTGCCAGAGAAGGAAATCGTGCAGGGAGAGGAACTCAGACAGATGTTGTCCGATTCGACCAACTGAGGCATCAGCGCCTGAGCAGTGCCTTTTCGCTGCCGCCATTGCGACTGGTTTATCGATACTGCTCCTCAAAAAGAGGGATTGAAAATGAATTTAAACAGCAAGACCATTCCCGGGATCCTGTCCCATTTGTGGGCGAGTCTTCGTGGAAACGGTTTGGCACAAAAGATTGCCAGTTCCGAGCCGCCGCTGCGAGCTGAGTTATTCAGCGCCGATCAGATGGAGCAGCATGGCAAGACTCTCGCAGACTCACACGAGTTAAGCCCCGGACACGCTCCGGATCGGCTTCTGACACGACTGGCCGAGAATGAAGGCATCCTGATCGGCGTCCACAATTTGCTGACGGAGGCGGTTAAGGCAAACCGCCGGATTACGCCTGCCGGGGAATGGCTGCTCGACAACTTCTATCTGATTGAAGAGCAGATACGCACCGCCAGGAGGCATTTACCAAAGGGGTACAGCCGGGAACTCCCCCGCCTGGTGAATGGTCCGTCGGCTGCTCAGCCGCGCGTCTATGACATTGCGCTGGAGATGATCTTACATGGCGATGGGCGGGTGGATCCGGAGATTCTCAGCAGATTTGCAGCAGCCTACCAGACCGTCACCGCACTGAAGTTAGGAGAATTGTGGGCCATTCCCATCATGCTGCGCCTGGCGCTGATCGAGAATCTCCGGCGCATTGCCGCCCGGATCGCTACCGATCGAATCGACCGCAACCTGGCCGATTACTGGGCAGACCAGATGACGGAAAGCGCCGTGAAGGACCCGAAGAGCCTGATTCTGGTGATTGCAGACATGGCGCGATCGAACCCGCCGCTGGTGAGCTCGTTTATAGCGGAAATTACGCGCCGCCTGCAGGGACAAGGCCCTGTTCTGTCATTGCCGCTTACCTGGCTTGAGCAGCGGCTGTCCGAGAGCGGCCAGACGATCCAGCAACTGGTGCAGGCGGAGAACCAACAACAGGCTGCCGATCAGGTATCCATGAGCAACAGCATCGGCAGCCTGCGATTTCTGGGCGCGATGGACTGGCGAGAGTTCGTCGAGACGATGAGCGTTG
>JAHJXD010000043.1 GCA_018827685.1 Patescibacteria group bacterium | reverse complement strand
GCGGTTTTCTTGACTTTTTTATCGAAATATAGTAATATTTTTTTGGGCCTAATCAATCATAAATATGACAAATAAATTTGAAACAGGGCAAAATATGCCAAACAATAATAAAAAAAACGGGAAAGAACAGCCTCAAAGAAACACTGATGAAATTGTTGTTGAAGAAAAAGAAAAAGACAAAATCGAAAAGAAAACCGCAAAAGAATATTATGATTTCCAAGCCAAAGAAAAATACTGGCAAAATTTTTGGGAGAGAGAGAAAGTTTATGAATTTGATCCAAATTCACCGAAGCCATTATTTACGATTGACACTCCCCCGCCCACGATTTCTGGCCCATTGCATCTCGGGCATATATATTCTTATACTCAGGCGGAGGTTATTAGTCGTTTTAAAAGGATGGCGGGGCTTAATGTCCGCTACCCATTTGGTTTAGATAATAATGGTTTGCCGACAGAGCGTTTAGTAGAAAAAGAAAAAGGTATACGCGGGAGAAGTTCAGATTTAGCACAATTCACTAAAACATGCTTGGAAGTCACCGAACATTACCGACACATATATGAAGAACTTTGGAAGTCTATCGGTCTGGGAGTGGATTGGAGATTAGAGTATTCTACTATTTCTCCCGAGGTGCAAAAAATTTCACAAATAGCATTCAAAGAATTGTTTGATAAGGGATTGATCTATAAAAAGGAATCCCCGGCACTTTTTTGTACTGAATGTCAAACGTCTGTTGCCCAAGCGGAAGTGGAATACAAAGAAAAAGATTCAGTTTTTTATGATTTGAAATTTAAAATGGAAGATGGTAGACCATTGACAATTTCCACTACGCGACCTGAATTATTGCCAGCCTGTGTTGCTGTTTTTGTACACCCCGATGACGAAAGGTATAAAACATATATTGGCGAGAAAATAATTACGCCGCTTGGAAATAGTGTTGAAATAATTGCTGATGAAAAAGTATCAATTGAGAAAGGCACTGGCGTGGTAATGTGCTGCACATACGGAGATGAGACGGATGCATCTTGGGTGAAAAAATATAGTTTGCCCGAAAAAGTTATATTGGATAAAAATGGTTTATTTTTGAATAGCGCTGTCGAGGAATTACGAAATAAAAATATTAAGCAAGGACGAGAAGAAATAATCAATTTATTACAAGAAAAAAAATCCTTATTAGGAAGCAAGCCGATCAAGCATGACGTTGGTGTGCATGAAAGGTGCGGAACGCCGATTGAAATTTTATCAACGCCCCAGTGGTTTGTAAAATTATTGGATGCAAAAAATAATTTATTGGAAATGGGGGAAAAGATAAATTGGCACCCTCCGCACATGCGCAAAAGATTTGAGGAATGGGTAAAAAATTTAAAATGGGATTGGTGTATATCACGCGAAAGATTTTACGGCACACCAATTCCTGCCTTTAGTTGTGACAAATGCGATACAATTTCTGTCGCCGAGGAATCAGAAATGCCGATAGATCCAAAAAAGTCAATAGAGAGACCATGTAAAATGTGTGATGACGGAAAGTTGTTACCGGAAAAAGACGTCCTAGACACATGGTTTACTTCATCGCTCACTCCTGATATCAATGCCGCATCGCAATATAATGGAAACATCGGAAACAAAATGTTACCTATGTCAATGAGACCCCAGGCACATGATATAATTAGAACTTGGGCAGTATATACAATGTTAATGAGCCACTATAAGCATAATGATATACCATGGAAGGAATTAATGATCTCTGGTCATATACTTTTGCGTAAAGGAGAGAAAATAAGCAAAAAAACAGGCGGAGGAAAACTCAAACCAGAGGAAATGATTGCAACATATTCAGCAGACGCCACCAGATACGCCATGTGTGGGGCCTCATTGGGGAGAGACGCATATTATGACGAGGGAGAGGTAGAAAAAGGGAAAAAATTAATTACCAAATTATACAATGCTGGAAAATTAGTACTTGGGAATTTAGATAGATTTAAATTTGATTTTGATAAAAAAAATTTAGAGCCGATAGACAAATGGATAATATTAAAATCACAAATAGCGGCATCGGAAATGGCGGATGCTTTTAATAATTACGAGTTTGGCAAAGCACGACAAATTTTTGAAGATTTTTTTTGGCGAGAATATTGTGATAATTATTTAGAAATTATTAAGGGACGAGTTCGCTCAACTTCCGTAGATGATGAAACAAAACGACAATCTGCCCAGTACGCTTTATATCAATCTTTTCTGAATATTCTTAAAATGAGCTCACCGTTTGTTCCGCATATCGCGGAAGAGGTGTATCATGGAAATTTTGGCGAGGGGGCAGAAAAAAGTTTTATTTCTGACGCAGGTAGCGGCATATTCTTACAACATGAAAGTTCTAAAAGTATTCATCTTTTAGGCTGGCCGACTACTTGGGAAGAACTAAAATCTGACTCAGATCAAATTTTAGGCAGTAGCAGTTATGTGTTAGAAATAATATCCAAGGTGAGACAGTATAAAACTCAAAACAAGATTAAAATGGTTGCGCCAGTTAGCATAAAAATTATGTGTAGTGCGGACCTGCAAAATCAATTGTCTGGTTATATAGATGATTTGAAAAACGTTACCAAAGCAGAGTCAATTGTGTTCGAACAAATAGATGATAAAGAAAACGTTGAACAAAATAAATTAAAGGTCGAAATTAATCATAATTAATAAAAAAGAAGATTGTTTTATGAAAAAATGTGCAAAGAAAAAAATTAAAGGCATTGGAATTAAAGTAAAGCAGAATACAATTATTTGCTAGAATATTTTTATTTGATTTCGTCGTTATAATTAATCATCATAAAAAAGATGAAAAGTTTTAGTTTAGATTCAAGAAATTTTTTTCTTTTCCGAAATAAATACCCCGCTTTTAATTATAAAGGCGGGAAAGTTATTTTTTGTTATGGTAAATTTATTGTATTACCAAAAAATTCAAAACGCAAAATTAAATTGCCAAAATTAATAATTGGATCTAAAAAATTTATTTTCAGAGAACCAATTATTACATTTATTACTACAAAAAAATGTAGTATGCGATGTATTTATTGTTCTGTAAGAGCCGGAGAATCTTCAAGTGATCTATCTTTTGAAAATGCCAAATTACTAATTGATAAAATTTATCATTCTAACCAAAAAATTAAAAAGTTGCACATTATTTTTTTTGGAGGCGAGCCGACACTATCAATTAAATTAATTGAAGATATAATTAAT
>JAHJXD010000042.1 GCA_018827685.1 Patescibacteria group bacterium | reverse complement strand
TTTTTATTTAATTTATAATATTTTTGCTTACCGCTCATTCGTGATATAAAAATATGTTCTTTTTCTAATTTACAAAGCTCTCTTGACAAATTCATTGGATCAACGCTAATTTTTCTAGCTAATTCGCTTAAATACAATTCCACTCCCGGATTGGAAAAATAAAACGCCAGCAGTTTAACTCTTAATTTTGATTTTAAAATATTTATCATCATAGTATATTTATACTATATTTGTAGTATAAATATACTACGGTGTCAAATACCGCGAATAGGTACTTAGGTATTAACTGTGATAAGTTCATTATTTCTTCTATAGTCTTGCATTTAATTAGACAACTCATAGTTCAGGCGTTTTATTTCTTCCTCAATTGCTTTGCGTTCAAGAGAATTTGGAGAATATTGAGAGGCGAGTTGAGTTAATTCATTTCTGTCTTGATTGGTATTTTCTAGTTTATTATCTTTTACTATTTGAACTTTTGTATTATTTACATTATCACTTACAGTTTTATCTAGTTTTATAAACCTTCCTTCTTTAAACCAATAATCTCTTCCGTCTATATCTGTAATAATCGTATCATCTTCATTGCCCTCAATCGTCATTGAAGATCTTTTTAAATACTCATACATATTAAAAAGTTCTTTTACTTCCAATTTTTCCAAATCGCTTAATCTATTAAAATTAGGATTATTAATATAAAATTTATTTTGTTCTAAATTATTAACTTGCTCAGTGCCTAATTCCTTATTATACAGTTTCAGCCAGGCGGATATCGTTGGTATAATCTTAGCTTGATTGTCAATTATGAATTTTTCAGTTATATCCTCTTGATTGTTTAAAATAACTTTTTTTATTTTTTCTTTAAATTCATTTCTCTTATCAATCGGAATAAAAGAAATTCGCATTTTTAAAATTTCGCCTAAATCCAAATAAGCCATTTTGACGCCGACTGCTAAATACTTTTCAAAAATATCGAGAATTTCATTTTCACTCAAAGTATTAAATAAAATAAATTTCAACCTAGCAATAATTATTTTTATTGTTTTTAATATTTCCGCGTCTCTAATACTTTTTTCATTCTTAAACAATAATTTTTCTAAATTTTTTGATGAAGACAACGCTTGTTTAGTGTCATTAAAAAATTCTATTTTATTTACCTTCTCGTCCAATTTATTAACAAAAATAGGATCGTTTAAATTTTCTATAGTAAAATTATTCATAAACAATTTTAAATTTTATTTATTAAATTAACTATCCATCATATAGCACTCTATCGTCGCCCTTGCCTTGTTCCGAAGCAACAGAATCTTCCTTGTCTAATTTGTCTAATTTTCCTGACAAGCTATAATTCTCTTTAAACGCTTTCAAAACACTTAACAGGCTTTCGGCCTCTTTTTTTCTACCGCTCTTTTCAAGTTCCTCTGCTTTTATTTTTATATCTCCTTCTAATTTAATTACCATTGCTCCATATCTGGGTTGATAATTGCCATTCTTAATTTCTTGCATTCTGCCTCGACTAGCCCCTATATGCCCTAATTGCATAAAACCATTATCGCTTAATGTGCAACCCCCAGCTTCAGTTTTATCATATAAAGAATCAAAATGAGTAGTTCTGGCATGAATTTGGGCATATTTTGCATCATCTTTTTTTTCGTTGTATTTACTTTGCTCGTCTACGTCCGCTACGCGATTTCTGTTTTGAGCGATATCAAATTTATGAAGTCCCATAAACTTACTATTGCCAACCGCCTCGGCTCGGCGACTTACATCGGTCAAAACATCGCCCGCGGCATTACCAAATTTTTCCTCAAAAACTTCTTTAATACTTGCCGAGGTAAGATCTTTCTTAATAGTATCAAAATAAGTATTAAGACCATTAGTATCGGCTAAAAGACTTATATAGGCTCTCATATCTGTTTTATCGCCAGTAGCTTCTGCGGCTATAGCATTATGCACTAAATTATCTTCGCTTAAATCTTCTTCTTTTGTAATTCTGGCGCGCGCCTCGTTGACTTTCTCTTGCTCTTGCAAGCGCATATACCTTTGCGGAGGGAGTTTGCCTAAAGTCCAAGCAGTTTGTGCTTTTTTAATTTCGTCATTCATTTTGATTTTACTTTCCTTAATTTTCTCTTCGCTTGCTTTTATGTTAATCGTAAGTTCTTGCTGTTTTGCTGTGTCAGTTACAGGCGTATTTTTAAGTTTTTTCTCGTATTCTTCTTTTAGTTTTTGTTCATTTTTTATGTCATCTTCGTGTGCTTTAGCTCTCTTTGCCACCCTATTTTTCATAATTTGAGAAACAACTGGTATGCCTATGGAAGCGCTTGTGGTGCGATTAAATTGATCTTGCCAAGCACCGGCTTTAGTTCCCTCATATTTACGCATTTTAATCGCCTGATCTCTTATAAAACCTTCCTTAATCATCCTATAATTTAAAGATTTAGCTTGATAATTTGCGCCTAACTTTCCCTTAGTTGCCAAAGAGACACGTTGAGCAATTTTACTCTGACCCCACATCTGCGCCTGATCTAAATTTTGTCCAACTTTAGATAGTCCAAATCCAGCAATAGCGACGCCCGCGCCTTTAATTTTATTAACCGCGCCACCAGCCAAACTGCTGCCTGCCGCTCCAATCTGTTGCGCCATCATTAAAGAAGCCATTAAAAATAAAGTGGCAACTATAAACTGCTTCATGTTAGCTGGTTCGCTGGCGACAGACCCCGTTCCTGGCGGCGCAGTTGGTTCGCCTATATTTGCCCCTCCGCTTTTATTAGTACTATATTGATAATCTATGGGTATGCTTGTCGTAGACATAGTTAAAGCTAACCAAAGGAAAAAAGCCATTACCGGGCCAATAATCACATATTTAGTAAATTCGCCGATCCATTGAGAAGCATATTTAGCGCCCGCCGGTATTGCCATGGCTAAAAAAGCTAATGGCGATAAAATAATTAAAATCCATAGCATTATTATTCTATAAATTAAAATTATAGTATAAATTGCTATTACGATTGTAGCTATAATAATTAAAATCAACCCTAAAACTAAACTTCCGGCCACGGCAAATCCCGTATTAGTGTCAACATTAGTTTTTGTTGAAGCAGCATTGATAAAAGTTTTTATAGAAAATAAATTTTGTAAACCAAAAAGATAATATAAACTACCGGATCCGCTACTAGAAAAAGCATTTACAAAAGTAAGCATTATAACTTGCGAAAAATCAATTACTAAGCCGCAAATCGTTTTAGAAAAATTTATTAATATTGCCATAATTAAAAGTTTTGGCAACGTTTTTTTCCACTGATAGCTCTCTATTCTCAAAATTGCGGCAAAAGCAATTATTAATAAAATCAAAATAAAAAACATATTACAAATATCTCTTACCATTACCCAGCCATTTCTAACTACAGCTTCATTAATAAAATCGTTATAAGGAAGTATTTGGAATAAAATATAAGTTAAAACCGTTGAAATAACGCCAATTACCCAACTCAAAAACGAAGCCAGCCCACCTACAATGGCAAACAAGGTTAAACTTGCAATATTAGCTCCCATGAACCAGGCTATAATAGAACCTGCTATGGCTATAACGGCAATCGGCATATTTTTTTCTTAAATAAATTTATCATAATTTATCCAGCCTCATATTAGTCATCCTCTCAACGCTATTTGAATATTCAATTTAATCTTTAGTATTAAAGTCTTTTTTATTAACAATACCCAATTTTTTTCGCTCATAGCTTACTTTAACCCACATCATAACTACCGTACCGGTCCAAAACGGCAAAACATTAATTAGTGGAAACATTTCAAACAAAGGCATTATCAAATATTTCCACATCTGGCCTTTAAGCAGATTAAAAATGTTATATTTATTATTATTGTTTTTTAAAAACCAAGTAAAGAAACCGGCGGTTACTACGATCGCATAAATGCCGACATTGACCAGCGCAGAAAAAATTCCAAAATCCAAATATTCCAATAAATCAACCATTAAAGCGATAAATAATAAAACTATAAATATTTTAGTTGATCCTTCGGCGACTTTATTGGCCGCGCTTTTGGCAATCTGTTTGCCGATAAAATTTTTTTCTAAATTGGCATTATTCTTACTTCTTTGTTTCGCCTGGTCTAACCTATTACGCCACTGTGAATCATTAGCCATATTACCACTCCCGCCCCTGCTATTTTTATGCCCATCGACCGCGCCGCCTTCTTCATCATCTCCCTCTTCTTTATTATTATTTTTTCTTTTGTCTTGTCTAAGCGCTCCTGCCGCGTTATTTTCTTCATTTTGATTTCTTAATAATGTGCTATCTAAATTTGCCATAAATTTTACAACAACCTTTAAACTAAAAATTTAGCGATATGTTTCGCGTATTCTTTAAAAATAGGAATGCCTTTTTCTAAATGATTATAAACTAAATTAAGATCAATGGTTATGTAATTATGAACTAAAATATTGCGAAAACCTCCTAACCCCCATAATTTATTGGCTAAATTTTTAGAATAAATTTTTTCATTCGCTAAAATATCAAAAATATCATCATTTTTTTCCGGTTTTTTAAAACCTTTTTGCGCGATTATCATATTCCCGGTTGTTAACATTATTTCTATTGTCTCTCCAAGCGCTTTGCATATTGCGTCAATAACTAATTCGTCATCTAAAAATGCCTTTTTGCTGAATCTTTTTTTGTATCTTTCTAATTTTTTAATATTTTCTTTTAAAATATTTTGATGGGTTTTTAACGTATATTTTGCCGTTGTCATATTATTTAAAATATTTTACCTTTAGCCATTTGCTTAATATAAATATTCCCCCACATTTCTTCAAAATATTGCCAATCAAACCAATGTCTTAAAATATCAACTTCTAAAAAAATTCTTTCGCTGTTTTTTTTCTCATAAAGCAGTTTGCCTTGTTTAATTATATTATATTTTAAAAGCAAAGGAACTTTTTTATTATTCAAAATAATTAAATCAATATGATCTGTTTTTATAAGCAATAATAATTCAGAAATAATATCTATTTGATATTGCCCGTATTCTTCAGGTTTTATTTTCTCATCTAATAAAACTGCGAAATCATAATCGCTTTGATTTGTCGTATTTTTTTCTGCTTGAGAACCAAAAAGATAAATAACATTAATACAATATTTTCTGGACAATTTATTTAATTGTTTTTTAGTTAATATTTTTATCATATAACATGCGCTAATCAGTGGTTCAAACAATTAATAACACCCGATTTCTGTAAGAGTTGCGTAAGCACTACACTCAACGGTAACTGTATCGCCCTCCCAATCACCAAACTCGTCCCACTCAGCCCGTATAGTACAAGATTCTCTTGGTGTGTTTGAAAAAGTATTATGATACTCGCTTGTACCCCATACTTCAGAACTGCCTTCGTCCTTTTCATCCTCACACGACACGCCGTGGCAGTTGCACTTATTTATTTCGCAACCGTAACTATATCCCTTTCGCTCATTGCAATCCGCAATTTCGCTATCATTTCTATCGTTACAACTTTCGGCAATTGTTTTACTCCAATTTTCATATTGTGCCCAACCTTTATCTTGGCAAGCATGGTCTGCTGGAGCAGGGTATGTACATTCACAATTATAACCACTGAATATACCCCCCGCCAACTCACAATTAGACTTACCACCGCATACAGGCTCATAAGTAATCCATGGTGAAGTTTGCCACACACATTCACACTGAGAACGACTCAACTTCTCACAATTAGACTTACCACCGCATACAGGTTCATAAGTAACAATTGGCGCCCCACTCCAACTTCCGCTAAACTTACAAAAATAATCTTTATATTTGTCCCCAACTTCAGCTGATATAATAGCCCCGGTAGTGGTGGCGGTTACTTGATGTGCTAAGTTATTTACAACAACCCCGCCTGCATCTGTGCATTGCTTTCGAGTATGATGATTGTTTACCAACTTATCCGAACATGCTGTTGCGTTAAATTTGCATCTTTTAGAAGAATCAGAATTATTATAACAACTCAAATTACCATACAAATAATCAATATAACCATCATGCGCAAAATCTTGTTGAGCATAGTGACTTGAGTTTTCAGTTATAAGATCCCCTAATTTACTATGATCGCTCCAGCAAGTCTGCTCTTTTAAATTCGGCAAACTTGTATTCTCATCATTCCAGTCACAATGTTCGCTATTTATAGAAGATTGTATCACTCCATCTCCGCACCACCCATTTGTCCACTTACAATTTACGCACTGATATTGATTATTTTTATGCGTACCATATGGCCAATAAGCATTCGCGCCGCCAAAAGGTAAAGGCCCATTGAAACAATTGTAAATTACGTTACCATTCTTATCTGTGCCACAATCACAATCTTCTTCGCCATCAATATGTCCGTCACCGCAAAAATCATTAAACCTTTCAGCTTGATTTGGCGTTGGCCACCAAAGCAAACAAACATTAGAGTTTCCAGGATAGCGATCATATTCAAGACAATAACCATATTGGCCTTTATAATGCATACCTGACTCATCATAATATTCACAGGCAAGAGAATCGCTAAGCGGATAAAGCCGGCAACTTTGATGAGTTTTCCAATTATCCCGCGATTCAAGCATTGGTTTTATCTTAATATCGTCAATATAGTACGATCCGGTAGCGCCATCTGTAAAAGACAATTTAATTCTAATTGCCGATGTTATAAGACCGGTTTTAAAAGAAAATTTGACTAATTTCCATTCCGGGTCAATACTATATGAAGTTGAAGCTATCCAACCATCTTGTTTAAGCAATCTTTGATAGTCTGTTATGTTAGCGTTTTTATCAGTAAAACCAATAATAGACAAAACAGCTTCGCCATCTGTAATCTTTGAAGTATTAATATAAGCGGTTAATGTATAATCCCTATTCTTAGCAACGCTAATTTCATAGCTAGGCGTTGTAGATACCATATAGTCTCCACTGCCCTTGCTATTAACTTTTAAAAAGCTTCTGCCTGAAGGCGCGTAAAGAACACAATTTTTATTTTCTTTTTTAAAACAAATATTCTCATCTTGAGCTTCCACAGGATCGTCAATAGTTTCGCAAATATATTCATCGCTCCCGTCTTTATCGCATGACCAGCCAATATAAGGTATATCAGAATCGCTGGAATCATTTGATTCTGAACTATCTACATTTGCTATATCTTCAAAATCCCAATTGGAAATATTAGCGGAAATTCCAAAAGTTTTCATCTCGCCAAACTTGTAATCATCATTATAATATGGATGGGTTTTAGTGCCAAATAAATTAGTTGAATTAGCTAAACCGACTTTTACATAGCCTGACATATTATCAAAATAACCTGAAGAATCATATTGTTGATTTTTCCGATCTTCTCTTGGGATATCTAAAAATCTGTCACATTGTCCATTTTCATCAAGTCTATCGCAAATACCCATGCCTAAACAAATTTTTTCTTCTGGTGTTGACTTCATGTCGCGGCAAGCCAACCATTTACCACAAACACGATCAGGTTTAACTTTAATTATTACATTAGAATCGCGATTATTTTCTTCTCCATTATTCGGTCCTGAATCTTTATTAGTTGTATCAGCATCCCAAGTTAAACCGGCCAAATTTGAACCAGCCTGTTTTCTTTCATTAAATAAAACACAACCTTTATCAAAATTCACTATGCCATTACAGCCTTGCTTGTCTAAATCCTGCGCTAATTGGTAATCAATAATTACTTGTTTTAATTCTACAGCGCCATCCGAACTTCCCGCAGTAATTTTACAACTAGCCGCTGTGTTGTTTTTATAATAGAAAATTTTGCTATTGGCATAATTTTCTGCGCTAATCGTGATTGAATTCACCGGACCGGTTAAATTGTTATTTTCATTTATTTCATATATTTCATAAAGCGCGTTAGTAGAAGAACAATTATCAAGCGTTAGCTGTCCGGCCGCGGCCGCGCGGGCCAAGCGATAAACCGTGTTAGGCTGCAAAGTTATATTTTGCGTTCGGCCGAGGTCCCAACCATCATCAACAGTGTTAACATCGTCATCTAAATCAGCAAAATCACCATTAAAAATAATATCAATACTAAATTTTGACATTGGATCAATATATTCGCCACAGCCTGAATTAGCAGCCGAGCAAATTCCAGCCCACTTAACGCCATTATCAGACATTGGTTGGCTTATTCTGGCGTCAGGACCGCCAAAACCAAAAGTTTTATTTTCACTGACTGCACAAGGTTTATCATCCGTTTCCAGCTGGCATTCAACTCCTGACGAGCAATCAGTATTGCTTAAGCAAACCGTACCATTATTATCACCGCATCTTTTTATTTTTTTCTTAAACCAGGCAGGGTTGGTTGTGGTGGCGAATTCTTGCCGCCACTCGCAGACCATATCGCCAGGGTCTTTAAAATATTCCTCGCCTTTGTCATAGGTGAAAGCCTGGCAGCCGATCGCGTCCTGGTCGCACAAAATCGTATTATATTTATCCGGATTATTTTTTAAATATATATCTCCGTATAAAGTAGTATTTTCGTAAGTATAAGGCTTGCCTAAAAGCGCGCAGCCCTTAGAATCGCTATTGCATAATTTATTTTGATCATAAACTGCGTAAATAAAGCTGTCCGCCTGCACAGTTTCAGTTGTGTTGGAATTAACAAAAGTTTCCGTGGTCGTAGCGGTTGAATTTTTTGTATCAATCATCAGCTCGCAGCCCACGGCAGATTCAGAACAAAGCTCGCTGAAATTTTTTAAATAATGAGTTTTATTAGCTCTGTCCGCGTATTGTTCGCAACCAAGCATATAATATTGATGCGCAGTGCCATCAGGTTCACTATCGCACGAAGCCGGTGTCTGCCAAGAATTTTTAATTAAATAATAACGGTCCACGATTTCGGTTAAGGTTACAGTATCAATATAAAAATCCTGTCCGGCCTCAAACAGCATTACTTCATCATCCATAGCTTGGTGGTTGAAATTGGTTAAATTAGTTGAAATAATTTGCCAATCAGCCGTAAGATGCGTGGTGGCAAAACCAGCTTTAACCCCGCTAGCATTAACAAAGCTTATGTTTAAATCAGTCGGCGTGGCGACTTTGGCTACAAAATTCAAAACATAAGATTTATTTTGAGTTACCGCGTTGCCCACAGCACGGCTGGCGCTGAACAAACTGCCTTTCACGCTTAACGAATTACCCTTGTTATCCGAATCTAAGGTAAGCGCCTCGCTAGAAGGCGCTACAGTAGAACCATTAACCCCAACCCAGCCACTGGTAGTGCCGCCGGAAAAATCATCAATAAAAATATTCCTGACATCATTGCCTGTGTTGCCTGTATATTCGCGACAACCTAATTGCGCGGCCGAGCAAGTCACGCCTTGGCTTGGTATGACCATATAAATACAGGCTTGGGACGAGTCGTCCCAAACTCCGCCGCCCGCGCAAGACAAGGCAGTGTCTTGGACAGCCATGGTTTTGCGAAAAGGATGGCAGTCGTCAGAACAGGAAATCGTTAAATTATATAAATGATAAAAAACATCGCCTTCGCGATTATAAAATTGGCGGCAATTCGCGTTATAAGCCGGGTTGCTTGGCAATAAATTATAAATACTTTTATCGCATAAAGCAACGTCGTTTTGGGTTACAGCAGGCTCTGCGCCGCTTGCTTTTAAGCTTTCAACTTTTAACTGATAACCAGACTCGTCCGAACCTTCCCAAGTATAAAATTCGCTACAGACGCTTCCCGCAGTATTAGGTTTAACACACTGTCTTAACGCAGTATAGTATTCAATTGCTTCGCCGCCTTTAGCTACTTCATCTAAATTAGTAAATTGATCGCAACCCACTGCCTCAGCCGAGCAGGTTTTAGCGGTTTTAGGGATAAAATAAGTATCGTGGTCAGAATCAAAATTCGTAGCTTGTTGAATATAAGTATCATAGCCCGCGCATTCGGCCGGACAATAATCCGCAGGCTGAACTTTAGCAGGAATTTTATAATAATCGACCGCGCTGGTATATAATTCGCAGCCAGCTTCTTCTTCCATGCATTCATGAACAAAATTATTACACTCTGCCGGCGCGTTGTTTAAAATCGTACTGTTTAAAATATTGCCGTTTGCGTCATAACTATAGCAAGAATGTTTTAAATAATCAGGCAATAATTTTTCATAAATCAAGCCGTCTGGATAAAACCTTTCATAAGCGCTATCTAGTCCGGCGGTTTTAATGTCCGCATAGGTTTCACTTTGTTCCGGAATTATTCTAACAAATCCATGACAGCCCTGATCAATAGCTTCGCAGGTCTCAGCATTTTTATTTAAATAAATCGGATTAACATTCGCGTCCCATTTAACAGTTGAGCTTGCGGCATTATATGTTCCGGTCGTAGCATATTTTTCACAGCCTGCATTGCCAACATTACAGCCGCTATAATCCAAAGTATTTTGCAAATAAGAAACAGTTTGATTATCCTGTCCATTAAATGTCTGGCAAGTGTTATCGCGCGGCTCGCAAGATGGACTGTTAAAATTCCATTTTCTTCTTTCTTCTGTGCAATAGCCATAAGCTTGGCATGAACCGTTGCTTTTTTCCTTAATGCAAGATTGCTCGTCAGCGCAGTAAGTATCATTACGCAGGATTGACAAAGAACTGTCAGCGCCTGTTCCCATAACCTCCTGGGATAAAATTTCCGGGCCAGCGCCTTGACGAGCGCAATAATTTTGCGGAGCTTTTAATACCCAATTAGGATCAACCATGCCAACACACCAAGCCACGCCGTTGGAAAAACAATCAACCAAATCTTTTAAATTTTTCGTTCCGCCAACCTCTGTTTGCTGATCTTTAATTTTCTGCGCCGCCACTTCCCAGCCTACTGGCAAAATTCTAAATTTTCTTAAAATCAGCATGGAGCGATAAGGATAGCCTTCGCCAAACCGCGGTTCTAATCCGTCCGAGGTAAAACCGAACACGCCATTGCCGTTTAAATAGCCTTGCTCCATAGCCTGTCCCACGGTTAAATTATTTTCAATCGCCTGCCTGAATTTCTCGTCAATCACGCAATTGGTCGGCCCGGCCTTGTTCGGATCCGGGCATGCAGTAAGCTCAATTAAAATATCATAATCTCCTCTTACTTTAAAATTAGGCTCAAGCAAATTTCTAAATCGATCTTCAGCTCCGGCAGTGCCTTGATTTTGATTTTGCGCGTCCGGATTAGTAAGATTATCCAGTTTATTTACTACTGTCGGGAAATCAGTCACCATGCCTTTTTTCAACCATTTATCTATTAACCTACCGGCTAAAGTATTAAAAAAAACATTAATGGCATCAGCCAAAGGTTCGCCTGTATAAATTTTTTCAGAAGCATACGTGTCGCCGACCACTAAACCAATAAATTTATTTACTACTGTGGCAGGAGTTCTTATTTTATCGCTAATAAACTCTTTAACAGGCTTTATTCCCTGATTTTCGATTCTTTCTTGTATTGCATTACTGGCTCGTTTACTGATTTCAGTTTCCATTCCAGTTTGCAATGTTAAAGCAATGCCTAAATCATTTGACCAAGGGTTAAACATGTCCTGAAATTTAGACAAAAAATCTTTATCTTTTAAAGCCGCGTCCCAAGCTTTACTCATTTCTTTAAAAGTACAAGATGGAGGTAATGGCCTTTTTTCTCGATATAAACCTAAATTTATTTTTGCTAAAATACTTGGATCTGGCTGACAAAGATTGAATTTTATCGGACCATTTTTACCCAAATCTTCTAAAAATGCTCCTGCGGCATTCTCGCCAACATTTTTTAAATAACCTCCCCAGCCTTCAGTTTCAAACATTGGCAATTGCCCTTTGTCATGGGTTACTAAAAAAGTGGCCATATCATAAGCCACTGTATTTAAAAAATATTTTAATGCCTGTTTATACGCAACAGCACCTTGTTTTTTTACCAAGGCCACAGTTTTATCCCACCATGTTTTATTTTTATTTTCTTGCAATGTTTTTAATTGAATTTCTAATTGGGCCTTAAGCAATTTTAATTTTGTGATATCCGCGTCGATCGCGCCATTTGATCTTTTTATTTTAATGGCTGTAATATCGATTTTTTCTTTTCTTAATTCTTGTATTTGCAAATCAATATTGTTAATCTGCTGTTTTATTGTTTCTTCTGTCGGCGGTTTTATTCCATCCGCGGATATAGCGCCAATATTATAT
>JAHJXD010000041.1 GCA_018827685.1 Patescibacteria group bacterium | reverse complement strand
AAATGCTGCATTCTATACAAAGAAATTTTCATTTCATCAAATTCCAATAAATAAATGCGAAAAAGATAATGGATGGGTTAAATATGATCAAAGTTATTTTGAGAATTCGACAGAATGGTGGTTAAATAAATTTAATAAATATTTTTCTAAGACAAAAAAATTTATTGTTTTAAAAAAATATTTCAAAGCTTATCTTAATGGATTTCCAGAGGCAAAAATAATTAGGATGAGGCTTATGGAAACAAAAGACACAAAAGAAACAATGGAAATATTAAACAATATTTTAAGTAGGGGCAATTCATGAATTGCCCATTTGTTTTGTAACCATAGATTTTAACCTTATGGTTACATTTTACATCATTTGATTCGGAAACATTGACTTTTCTGAAGTAGTGGACTATTCTTAAATTAGTTCGGACGATTTTTTAGTAAAATAAAACTTTTCATAAGAAATGAGCGTTAAAATTTAAAAAGGTCGAAAAAGAGCTAAAAAATTAATATATTCTATATATAATCCTATGAAAAAAATCATCTTTAGTGTAATAAGCATTGCGGCAATGCTTGGTTTAGTGCTTTTTGTAATACAGCCAAATTTTTCTGCGGCCCAAACAAAAGATGACGGCGGCCGAAAGATAGTTGTTTTCAAGGTTGGATTAAATGATGCTGCGAAAGACGAAATCGTTAGGTGGGTGGGTGGCGCAAAATTAAAGAACATCGGATTGATTGGCGCCGAGGTAATACAGATTCCTTCTCGCGCAGCGACAGAGAAATTGAAAACGCATCCGGATATTGTGCGAGTTGATGAAGACGTCGAAGTATTTGCCCTACAGTATAGGGAAGGAAATTTTAGGGCAGAGAGGATAACACGGTCCTCACAATCGTTGCCTTGGGGTATTGACCAGATTGATGCGGAACTGGTATGGCCAGGGGGGAACACTGCTAACCCTGTGAAAGTCGGAATTATTGATACTGGCATATCTAACAATCATCCAGATCTCACGGCTAATGTAAAGGGTGGCGTGAATACCATTAACCCTCGCAAGAGTTGGAACGATGACAACGGTCATGGTTCACATGTTGCCGGTATTGTCGCGGCGCTCAATAACACCATCGGCGTTGTTGGTGTTGGACCAGCAGCAGACCTCTACGCAATCAAAGCGTTAAATGCGGCTGGCTCTGGGTATCTTTCTGACGTGATTGAGGGAATTCAGTGGGCAATGACCAATGGCATGCAAGTAATTAATATGAGTCTGGGTACAGATTCGGATATTCAATCATTCCATGATGCAGTGGCTGCGGCGAAAGGGACCGGCGTTGTGGTAGTAGCTGCGGCTGGCAATTCAGGCGGTTCAGTAATTTATCCGGCCGCCTATCCTGAAGCGATTGCGGTTTCAGCCACTGACAAAAATAATGTAATTGCCAGCTGGTCTAACCGCGGCCCGGAAATTGATCTTGCCGCGCCCGGAGTTTCCATCTACTCAACTTACAAAGGAACCGGCTATGCAACGCTTTCCGGAACTTCCATGGCTGCTCCGCATGTTGCCGGCTCTGTTGCTCTGGTCTTAAATACGCCAGTCGGCGGGTATGATGTCAATCTCAATGGGAAGTGGGATCCGGATGAAGTGCAAAAGAAACTTCAAGATCGTGCCCTTGACTTGGGAAAGACAGGATTTGACAACCTCTATGGCTGGGGCTTGGTAAATGCGTATAAGGCTGTGCAGCCGTAACTCAACCGGGCAAGGACATCGTCGCGATGAACTCAAAACAGCAAAGCCCGTCATTCGACGGGTTTTGCTGTTTTAAATACTCTCTTCTTGATTGAATGCTCATTTGTTTTGTAACCATAGATTTTAACCTTAATGGTTCCGTATTTCTTGTAGGGGCAATTCATGAATTGCCCCTACTTATATGGTATAATACCAAAAGACCTCTTAGTTATTTTAATTTATGGCAAACTTAAAAAAAGAAAAATTTATGATAATTGACGGCAACGCGTTGATCCATCGCAGTTTTCACGCTTTGCCGCCATTAACAACCAAATCCGGAGAAATGGTTAATGCTGTTTATGGCTTTACAACTGTGCTGCTTAAAGCTTTGCGGGAATTCCAGCCAGATTATATCGCCCTTACTTTAGATCGCAAAGAAAAAACTTTTCGGCATGAACAATATGAAAAATATAAAGCCAATAGAATTAAAGCTCCTGACGAGCTTTATGAACAAATTCCCAAAGTTAAAAAAATCGCCCAAGCTTTTAATATACCGATTTATGAATTGGCCGGGTATGAAGCTGATGATTTAATCGGAACTTTAACAAAAAAAGTTGACAGTTCTGTTGAGAAAATTCTTGTCACAGGCGATTTGGATACTTTGCAATTAATTGATGAAAATACAAAAGTTTTTACCATGAAGCGCGGTTTAACCGATTCGGTTTTATATGACATTGAAGCTGTTAAACAAAGATATGGTTTATCGCCAGGGCAGATAATTGATTTTAAGGCTTTGCGCGGAGATCCTTCGGATAATATTCCGGGAGTCAAAGGAATCGGAGAAAAGACAGCGATTGAATTATTACAAAAATTCGGCACATTAGAAGAAGTATATAAATATGTTGATGAAATGAAAAGCGAGAAGTTAGAAAATAAAAAAATTAAAAAAAGAATACTTGGTCTTTTGATTGAATTTAGAGAAGACGCGTTTTTGAGTAAAAAATTGGCTACGATTAAATGCGATGTGCCATTGAAATTTGAATTAAGCGATGCTAATTTTAGTTCTTTTGATCGTGAACAAGTTGCTAAAATATTTAATGATTTTGAATTTAAGTCGTTATTGCCTCGGTTATACAATTTAGCAGGAGCAAATTTAAATAAACAGTTTTTGCAAACAAATAAAACAATTTACCCTGTTGTAGCAAATAAGTTTGACAGAGATAAAACAATGTTTAAATATTGTTTAGTTGATAGCGATGATAAATTTAACAAATTTATTAAACAATTAAAAGAACAAAAAGAGTTTGCTTTTGACACAGAAACTGTTGATTGCGATTCTATCGCCGCGGAATTATTAGGTATTAGTTTTTCATGGAAAGCAGGCGAAGCATACTATATAAAAATCGAAAGTCAAAAGTCAAAAGTCAAAAGTCAAAATTTATTTGATTATAATAAAAATACTGATTTTTTAGATAATAAATGGCTGGAAGAATTAAAGCTGATATTTGAGGATGAAAAAATAAAAAAATACGGGCATAATATTAAATATGACATTGAGGTCATGGCTAGTTTAAAAATAAATGTTAATGGAGTTGCAGGCGATAGCATGATAGCTTCTTATTTATTAGATCCGGGCAGCCGTAAGCATGGTTTAGACACTGTAACTTTTAGCGAGCTTAATTTTCAAAAAATTACCAAAAATGATTTGCTTGGCGCTGGCCGCGACAAGGTTAGTTTTAGCGAAGTTCCATTAGATAAACTTTATGTTTATTCATGCGAAGACGTTGATTTTACTTTTAGACTGATTAAAAAATTAATGTTAAAACTTAAAGAAGAAAAATTACTAAATTTATTTTTAGAAGTGGAAATGCCATTAGTTAAAGTGTTGGCGCAAATGGAAATTTACGGCATTAAAATTGATAAAAAAGTTTTAGCCAAAATTAAACAAAAAGTTGATAAAAAAATTTGCCAAGCAGTTAATAAAATTTATGAATTAGCAAAAGAAAAATTTAATATCAATTCCACTCAGCAATTAAGAAAAATATTATTTGAAAAATTGGAAATTCCAACAGCCGGCGTAACTAAAACAAAAACAGGCTTATCTACTGGTGCTGATGAGCTGGTTAAATTAAAAGATCAGCATCCAATAATTATTTTAATTCAAGAATATCGCGAGTTAGCCAAACTTTCTTCAACATATATTGAGGCATTACCCAAATTAGTTAATTCTAAAACAGGCCGTATTCATACTAGTTTTAATCAAACAATCACCGCAACAGGCAGATTATCTTCTACTGAACCAAATTTACAAAATATTCCAATTAAAACAGAGCTTGGCAAAGAAATTAGAAAAACATTTATCGCTGACGCAGGTTATCAATTACTGTCATTAGATTATTCGCAAATTGAATTGCGTTTGGCAGCTCATATGTCCGGTGACAAAAAAATGATCAATGATTTTCAAAAAGGCGTTGACATTCATCAGGCAACGGCAGCGGCTATTCATGAAGTCGCTTTATCAGAGGTAACTCCGGAGATGCGGCAACAAGCCAAAGCAACCAATTTTGGCATTCTCTATGGTCAAGGACCTCATGGCTTAAGCCAAAATGCTAATATTCCTTTTGCGCGAGCCAAGGAATTTATTGAACAATATTTTAAAGTTTATCAAGAAGTTAAATTATTCATAGATAAAACAATTGAATCAGCGCGTTGTCAAGGTTATACTGAAACCTTATTTCACAGACGGCGCTATGTGCCTGAAATTAATTCTTCAATTTTACAAGTTAAAAAAACCGCTGAGCGCATGGCGATTAATACGCCATTGCAAGGAACAGCCGCGGATATTATCAAGGTGGTCATGATTAGAGTTCAGGAGTTGATAAAGAAAAATTATCAATCCGGCGAGATTAAGATGCTCTTGCAAGTACATGATGAATTGGTGTTTGAGGTAAAAGAGAGTTTGATTAAAAAAATTGCGGTTGAAATTAAAGATATTATGGAAAATGTTATAAAATTGAAAATTCCTTTAATTGTTGAGGCAAAAGCAGGGAATAATTGGGGACAGATGATGGAGGTCAATAGCATAACAACATAACAAAAAGCATTATGCAAGAATTAAAAAAATTACAAAATAAAAAAATAGCTATTTTAGGGTTAGGATTAGAGAATTTAGCCTTGGTTAAATATATTTTAAATAAAAAAATTAACTGTGAAATTACTGTTTGCGACAGCAGAGGCCGGAAAGAATTAGACGAAAAATATAAGGAATTAAATAAAAAAGGCTCAAATATAAAATGGCAATTGGGTAAAAATTATAATAAAAATTTTTATAAATTTGATATTTTATTTCGTTCCCCTGGCTGGCCAATCAGTAAAGTTAAAAGTCAAAAGTTGAAAGTTAAAAGTTGTTTGAGTTCTCCAATGCAATTATTTTTTGAGCTTTGTCCGACAAAAAATATTATTGGCGTAACCGGCACCAAAGGCAAAGGCACAACCTCAAGTTTAATTTATAAAATTCTGTGCGCGGCAGGTAAACAAGTTTGGCTTGGAGGGAATATTGGCATGGCGCCGTTTGATTTTTTTGTTAAAATAAAAAAAACTGATTGGGTTGTTTTAGAATTATCCAGTTTTCATCTGGAAGATATGGCAATTAGCCCGCATATTAGCGTGATTACAAATTTTTATCCAGAACATTTGACGCCGACTGATCCTAATAATCCGAATTTTCATAAAAGCTTAAAAGATTATTATTCAGCAAAATTAAATATAAGTAAGTGGCAGAAAAAGGGAGATTGGACAATTTTAAATTTTAAATTACAAATTAACACAGATTGCCACGCCTTGATTACAAGGCTCACAATGACAAAAAAGGCTAAAATTATTTATTTTAAAAAGTCCGAGTTGTCTTCACAATTAATCGGGGAGCATAATAAAGAGAATATTGCGGCAGCGGTTAAAGTGGCAAAAATTGTCGGAGTAAAACAAGAAGCAATTAAAAAAGCGATTGCTAATTTTAAAAGTTTGCCGCACAGATTGGAGTTTGTAAAAAATATAAGAGAAGTAAAATATTATGATGACAGTTTTGCCACCATGCCAGAGTCAACCATTATCGCGCTTAAATCTTTTAACCAGCCGATAATAATTTTACTTGGCGGGGCTGACAAAAGAGCGGATTTTAAAGATTTAGCCGCAGAGGTAAAAAAACGATGTAAGTTTGTGGTTTTGTTAAACGGTAAAGCCACGCCAATGATACAAAAAGAATTATTAAAAATTAAGTTTAACAAAAACAAAACGAAATTAGTAGATAATATTAAGGACGCGGTAGTTACGGCGTATCAACACGCTATTCAAAGCGACATAGTTTTATTATCCACGGCTTGCGCCAGCTTTGGTATGTTTAAAAATTATAAAGAGCGAGGAGATTTATTCAAGGCTGAAGTTAAAAAAATAAAATAGCTTTGCCGAGTTTATCAAAGTTGAGAGGTTGATCATTAATTGTTGTCGTCTTCTTCTCCTGACTCTTGCTGAAGCGGATTTAACTGTAAGGGTTGCAGGGTAACGATTTCTAACTCGGCGCCGCAGTTTAAACAATTAACTAAATCTTTTTCCGACGATTCTTCGTCAATAATAATATCGCTTGAGCAGATCGGGCATTGAGTTGTTTGCATAAGTTGGACTTGTTTTTTAATAATAATTAGACTTGTTGCTTAATAATCTTTCTGCTGAAGTTTCTTCATTACAATATTAACAAAATTTTAACCAAATTTATGATAATTTTTCTCTATGGCCAAGATAATTTCAGAAGCCGTTTAAAATTAAATGAATTAAAAAATAAATATCTTAGAGAGATTGATAAATTAGGCAGCGGGCTTAAAATTATTAATGGCGCTAAGGCGAGTTTTTCTGAAATCACGACCGCCATCAGTCCGTCGTCGCTATTGTCTAAAAAACGTTTAATTATTATTGAGGATGTTTTTATTAATAAAGACAAACTAATTTTTGAAAATCTTAGCGAGTATTTTAAAAATAAAAAACAGGACGATAATATTATTATTGTTTGGGAGTCAAACATTAAAACAAAAAAATTTAAGAATGTATTAGCGCCCATGCTTTTAGATTCGAGCGGTAAGGAAAAACCGCTTTTAAAAAAACAGACCGAATTCTTTAAATTTTTATCTAGCCAAAAGTATTCTTATAATTTTAATTTATTAAGTAACACAGAATCGGCCGATTGGGTAAAAAGGCAAACGGCTTTGCGTGGCGGTAAAATTAGAGCTAAAGCCGCTGAAATGCTAGTTAGTTTAGTGGGTCCTGACGGTTGGCAGATTAATAATGAATTGGATAAATTATTAAGCTATAAAGCGGCCGGCGCATTGACTCAAGCAGAGGTTCATATAGAAATAGAAGATGTTCAAAATTTAGTTCGAGGAAATTTTAGCGAGAATATTTTTGCTTTAACCGATGCTTTAAGCGTTAAAAATAAGAGCCTGGCTATTAAACTTTTAGATGAGCAAATTGAAGCTGGTTTAAGCGACGGTTATTTATTAAATATGTTTGTTAGACAATTTAGGATTTTACTGCAAATTAAGCAGGCGCTTGAGTCAGGTTTAAACCAACGCCAGATCGCCGGCAAACTTAAACTCCATCCTTTTGTGGCGCAAAAAGGCTTAGAACAGACGCGTCATTTTACTTTACCTATTTTAAAAAATATTTTAAGCCAATTGGTTAAAATTGATTACCAGGTTAAATCAGGGCAAAGCGATTATCTTACGGGCTTGAATATGCTGATTGCCAGTTTGTAAATTTTAATTTATTTAAAAGCTTGGTTTAGTTTTTTATGCAATTTTGATTTTTTGCGGTTGCTGGCATTTTTTTTAATCACGCCTTTCCCAGCCGCTTTGTCTAAAGCGCATAAAGCTTTTGCCACCAATTCTTTAGCGTTGGCATGCTTGGCTTCAATCGCTCGGCGGCTTTTTTTGATTAAATCTTTTAAATTATTTTTAGTTTTTTTATTGCGCGTTTGGTGCTTTTTTGATTTGCGTAATTCTTTTTTAGTTGAAGCTATATTAGGCATAAAGTTAGTTAGATTAATTGATTAATTAGTTTTTTGCGCAACCACAATCCTGCGCGAGAGATTTTGATATAATAGCATGGTTAATTTTAATTATCAAGAACAGATTGTGTATTATTTCGATTTATTTTTGGCCAAATTTTATAAGCAATAAAGATTAAAGCCAATATCATCATTAATAGACTGACTAATTGCGGAAAACGCAGGCCGAAAACAACCGGCGTCGCGTCTATTCGGATGAATTCAGTGAAAAAACGAAGCAATGAGTATAAAAACGCATAACTGGCAACGCATAATATATAATTGGTTGCTGAAAATCGTTGTTTTTTTATAACCCGCATTTGCAAGAATATTAAAATTATAAAAATTAAAAGATTACCCATAGATTCATAGAAAAAAGCCGGGTGAAAATAATTATAATTTAAATATTGTAAAGGGCGGTGGACTATGTTAATCCATATGCCCCATGGCAAGTCGGTAGGATAGCCAAATAATTCTTGATTAAAATAATTACCCCAGCGACCAATGGCCTGGGCTAATGGCAAGGCAGTTGCCGCAATAGCGGCCAGCGGCCAAAAATTATGATGATGTATTTTAGCAAATAACCAAAGCGCAACCAGCCCGCCGATAATGGCGCCGTGGATGGCTAGGCCACCGTGCCAAATTTTAAAAGTGTTTATGAGGTGGGTTGAAAAATAAGGCCACTCTAAAAATATATCATAAAGCCGCGCGCCGATTATGCCGCCGATAATCAGCCAAACAGCCATGTCAATAATGATTTCACTTTTTATGCCATAAAGTTTAGCCAAATAAATGGCCATGGCCATGGCTGCTAAAACCCCTATCACCATAAAAACACCGTACCAATAGATATTGATTGAGCCGAATGAAAAAATAACGGGCGATGGATTAAAAGTGTGAAGCAAATTAAACATAAAACTTCATACTATGCGTGAACGACATTATTTATTGGATTTGTTTCTATTAAGTTTTTTTTCAGTTTCTAGTATAGTTATAGTGGTTTTTATAACCGTGTCTGGATTTAGGGAAATGCTATCTATTCCGCATTCTACTAAAAATTGCGCAAAGTCCGGAAAATCGGATGGGGCTTGGCCGCAGATGCCGATTTTAGTTTTGGTTTTTTTAGCCACTTCAATTACTTGTTTAATTAATTTTTTTATAGCCGCGTTGTTTTCATCATATATTTGACTAACCAGCGAACTGTCGCGATCTACGCCAAGAGTAAGCTGCGTCAAGTCATTTGAGCCAATGGAAAAACCGTCATAAAGTTTGGCAAAATCTTCAGCCAAAATAACATTAGAAGGAATTTCCACCATGCAATATAATTCAAAATTATTTTCGCCTTGTTTTAAGCCATTATCCGCCATGATTTTTATTACCTGTTCGGCTTCTTTTATTGTTCGGCAAAAAGGCACCATGGCTTTTAAATTAGTCAATTTCATTTCATTGCGCACTTTTTTTATAGCTTCGCACTCAAGTTCAAAGGCTGGTTTAAATTGCGGCGTGTAATAGCGCGAGGCTCCGCGCCAACCGATCATGGGATTTGCTTCAACCGGCTCATAGTCAGCGCCGCCGATCAAGTTGGCGTATTCATTGGTTTTAAAGTCAGAGAACCTAATAATCACGTCGTTGGGATAGAAGGCGGCCGTGATTATAGCCATGCCTTGAGCCAGTTTATCAATGTAATATTGTTTTTTATCTTTGTAGCCAATGGTTAATTCATCAATTTTCTTTTTAACCTTTTTGTCTTTTAATTTGGCGTAATTTATTAAAGCCAATGGATGAATTTTAATCTGATCGTTGATGATAAATTCTTCGCGCGCCAGTCCCACGCCGTCATTGGGGATGAATGATGATAAAAAGGCGATGTCTGGCGAGCCGATATTCATCATAATTTTGGTTTTTGGTTTGGCTAAATTTTTAATGCTGGTTTTATTAATTTTAAAAGGCAGTTTGCCTTCATAAACAAAACCTATATCGCCTTGGGCGCAGCTCGCGGTTATGGCTTGCCCTGTTTTAATTTTTTTGGAAACATCACTTGTGCCAACCACGCAGGGAATGCCTAATTCGCGAGAGACTATGGCCGCGTGGCAAGTGCGTCCGCCTTTATCTGTTACGATGGCTGAAGCGATTTTCATAATCGGTTCCCAGTCCGGGTCAGTCATGTCGGTCACTAAAACTTCGCCTGGTTTAAATTTAGCAATATTTTTTATATCCATAATCCGATTTGCCAATCCAGCGCCAATGCGATTGCCTACGCTTCTGCCAGTGGAAATAATTTTATTGCGCGAAGTTTCGCAAGATAAAGATTTTTTTTCCAAAACATATTCTTCAATCACGTTGTAATCGCGCACCGAATGGATAGTTTCCGGACGCGCTTGAATAATATATAATTGGTTTTCTTTACCATCTAAAGCCCATTCTATATCCATGGCTCGGCCATAATGTTTTTCAATCTGCATGGCCCAGTCTGCTAATTCTAAAACTTGCGCATCGGTGATTGAGGATTGGCATTGCATCACCTCGGGCACTTTAACATCTTTAACCGGATGTTTAGGATTCGCGCTGTAAATCATTTTGATTTTTTTCCTTGAAATTGAACGTGAGATAATAGTTTTGGTTGGTTTAAAAACGTAAAATTCGTCAGGATCAACTTTGCCTTGCACGATATTTTCGCCCAAGCCGTAAATAGAACTAATTAAAACCGTATTAGCAAAACCCGATTCAGTGTCAATAGTAAAAATTACGCCGGAAGCGGCTAAGTCAGAACGGATCATTTTTTGCACGCCGACTGAAAGTGCAATTTTAAAATGGTCAAAACCTTTATCTACGCGGTAAGAGATGGCGCGGTTGGTGAATAAAGAAGCAATACATTTTTTAACCGCTAAGAGCAGCTCAACTTCACCGGAGATATTTAAAAAGGTTTCCTGTTGGCCGGCGAAAGAAGCATCAGGCAAATCTTCGGCCGTGGCGCTAGAGCGAACCGCCACATGCAAATTTTTAGTTTTGTAAAATTGGGATAATTTTTTATAGGCTTCAACAATATCTTGGCTTAAGTCTTTAGGAAAAGCCGTAGCCACAATTAATTTTCTGATCGCGGCGCCGCGTTTGGCCAAATCGGTTACGTCATGAGTATTTAAACCGTCTAGGACATTTTTTATGTTTTTTTTAAGATGAGTTTGTTCTAAAAGGTAATTATAGGCGCTGGCCGTAACAGCAAAACCATTAGGCACTTTTATGCCCTGGTCAGCTAAGGTTTTATACATTTCGCCAAGTGAAGCGTTTTTACCCCCGACTTCTGGCACATCTTTAATTGTAGTTTCTTCAAAAAATTTAATAAATTTTTTTTCAGACATAGATGAATAATACAATAATACAAACTTGTACTTAATTTGTCCTGTGTATTGCTTATTATAGATTAATTTTTTTGCTCAAACCGTAAATGTAAGGCGCTTTCCACCAAGCTCCTTCCATGCATTTTAAAATACCTATAATCGAGATAATGATGATGGCCAAGCCAATTAGCCAGCCAATTAGCGGAAACCAGGAAAGAAAACTTAACAGAAATAGAACCAGGCCTTGCTTGGCGTGAAATTGAGAAAATGTTGAGCGTTTTTTTCCTAGTAGTGGAATTAAAAACAAGATCCAGACATAAGACAAAGCCGCGACGGTTTTGTTTTTTTTAATATCCGGATCAAGCGGAGTTTTAGTTGTTTTTTCTTCAGTCATAGATTTAGATTTAGGGACAGTCCCTTTTAATTAATTATAGAAATAGTTTTATATTAGTCCGCATCATTCTGGACAAATAATTATTGCTAATCAAGTAATCCAGAATGTATGTGAACTTATTCATTTTGTCCGGATAAAGCCTGTTTTTAGACAGCCGACTGTTCTGTTTTTGGTTCTGCAACCGAAGCCGGCATAGTTTCTGCCTGAGCTGGAATTGGCGCGACTTCTGTTTTAGCCGGAGCTGGTGTAGCCACGACTGTAGTCGACGCGACCGAAACCGGCGCAGGAGTTTTTTTCGATTTTCTGTTTTTTGAAGCTTTTAATTTTTTACCCTCAATAATTTTTTTCTCAATCAATAAATTATTGACTGTATTTGATATACCCGCACCCATAGAAATCCAATACTTAGTTTTTTCGACATTAATTTTTAGCTCTTTAGTGTGCGGATTATAAGAACCTAAAATTTCCAAACAATCTCCGTAAAGATCTTTGTGTTTTTCCGATATGATGACACGGTATAGCGGAATATTCTTTTTTCCCACCCTTGATAATCTGATCGTTAACATGTTGTTATTGTTTATTAAGATTGTGGACAAATAGGGACAGTCCCTTTATATACACAAGTACTATTATTAATTAAAATATATTTATCTTGCGAAAGCTTTATTTGCTGGCAGATAGGTTTAGCGAAACAAGAAACACTAATGGTTTTAGAGAAAAATAATTAGAAACTTAATATGACCTCTAACTAATATAATAATACTAAATCATTTTAATAATGGCAAGAGGATGTATATGTCCGCATCATTCAGAAATGTTACCTATGCATCTCGTCTTTTGCGTCGGAGCGGGTAGGGGGAATTGAACCCCCGTCCACAGGTTGGAAACCTATTATAATAGCCATTATACGATACCCGCTAATATAAATTAAATCTATTCTCAAAAAAATAGATCTCAAAAAAATAGAGGGAAGGGTGCTGAATTAATGCTTAACTTAGTATGTTAAGCTCAACATCGTCTTCCCTCGTTAATCTCTTATTCACATGCCCCGTCACCTTTGGACGCGACAGGCCACCAACTCCAGCTCTTTTAAAAGCTGGATGACCTCAAATCTGGGCCAGTGGCAGTGCATTAAGTCGGCCTTGTCATGGGACAGTCCCATCATATAACTATTTCAAAATTTGTCAAATTTTCTGGGCAAGACATCTCGCATCCAATTTATTTTTTTACAAAAGAGGCACAAAAACAAAACCGGGGTATTCAATTTCTTCAAATTCTTTTTCTTCATTTGACGAATTTTTTATAAACAGCCAAATTGAATTAGCGATTGGCATTACAATTCTTCCGCCAATTTTTAATTGTTCTTTCCATGCAGAAGGAATCTCTTTTGCTTCAGCTGAACATAAAATTTTGTCAAAAGGCGCTTCTTTGGAATAACCTTTTGAACCGTCTCCGCGAATAAACTTAACAATTCCCTTTTTAATATAATTATATTTAGCAACATTTTTTTCGCCAAACTCTTTTAATGCCGGCACTAATTCAATAGCAATAATTTTTCCTCTTTTTGGGTTTTTTTCGCACCCAAGAAAATTAAGCGCTTGTTGACTCACGCAGTAAGCTAACAAACTGCTCGTCCATCCGGAACCTGAACCAATATCCAGAATTTTTTCGCCTGGCATTGGTTGTAATAATTCCAACATAAAAGCCACGGTTAATGGTTGAGAAATTGTCTGACCCTGACCAATAGGCAATGCCTCATTCAAATCAGCTAAATTTTTCATATCTTCGGGCATAAAATCAGCTCTTTTAATCTGTTTAAAGGCTTCAATTATTCCTGAGGTTTTTAACCAACCGTTTTCAATTAAAGAATCGATTAGAGACATAAAAATTTCTTGAATTTTCCCCAGAAACAGCCAATTATTCTCAAAAGCGAATTCGCGGGATTCATTGGGGAAAATAATTAGAATACTCTCTGCAACTCATATAGGGACTGTCGCCTTATAACAAATTTTGTGTAACGATGCTTAACGTTTTGATAACAAATTTTTTCAAAATTATAAACTCTCAATTACGGATTTAGTTTCACATCCTAAAGATTTTTCCTTGGGAGGCAGCTTCTCGCAGGCAAGTCGGAGAACGAGCCGAGAAATTTTTGGCCGCCATTTCATAAGGAACTTAACTGTCTCTTCTGGAAATTTTCCGCCTGCCTCTTTTAAAAGCCAACCAACTCCTTTTTGAACCATATCGTCTTTGTCTTGTATAAGACTTTCAGCAACCTGCAAGGATTGTTTTAAATATATTCCTTTTCTTACAGGTTTTACTAAAGATACAGCTGCCGCTCGTCTGCGCCAGCGATTTTTTGACTTTGCCCATTGAAAAATTATTTTGATTTTGCTTTCATCTTTCAAGATTATCGGTGTAATCAGCCAGCCGCAAAGCATATCAATGTTCGCCCAATTCTTTATGTAATCTATCCACCCGTCAAGCTTATCAAAAACTAAATCATCAAAGCAATTCTTAAATTCTTTTAAAATTGACTCGGCTACGGTTGCTTCTTCAAATACTCCGCTTTTATAAAGTTCGTCCGCCACTTTCAAAGCAGTATCAAAATCTTTTTCTTTTTTAAGTTTTTTAGCAAAAAACTCTGCTATTTCTCTTGTTTCAGGAACCTTGAGAGCTAAAAGCTTTGTTTCGTTGCCAAATATCGCTCTTGCTTTCCTCTTTTCTTTTTCAGTCTTTGTGCTGGCTTTATTTTTTAATTCTTTTCTGATTTGTCCGATAATTTGTTTTGAATTCATATTATTTTATTAAATCCTCAATTGAAACACCAGGCGCTTTGGCAATTTTCGCCATAGTTTGAACGCTTGGCTTATTGACTGTTCCATTTTCAACTTTCATGAGCGTTGTATATTTAATATCCGCTTTCCTGGGCGGGCGAGCCAACAAACTGCCCGCAAAATTCGCAATGTTTAGATTGGTCGAATTTATTAAACTTAGGACGAACCTTTTTTGAACGGAAAATGCTCGAATAACTCCGCTCCGCGTTTCCGCCCGCCGAATTTCGTGCCAACGAAGTTGGCGCGCCACCTCGGTTTTAAGTTTTCGCAGGCTTTAGTCCGCCGACAAAATTTTACAAATTTTGTTCTTTGACTGCAAACTCTTTTTTATAGTACCGCTTTAACAATAAACCCAACAATTACGCTTCCAACCATTCCTATTCCAATTATCGGCGCATAAGCTCTGGTTATAATTGCTGACGGCAAACTCAAACCTGTTCCTAACAATAAACCCGTCAATGCTGGATGTATTCCTAAATTAACATTTGGAATTAGAAACCCAATCATAAATCTTTCCAGAAAAGCGGCGGTCATTGCCTCAATTCTCGTGCGATTATTTTCGTACTTGAGCGGAATCATTACTAAAACATCAATAATGCCAAAAGCCAATCCGCAAATTATTCCTAAAATAATTTTGCTCATATTATTTTTTCCACCTCTTGAGCATAGGAATAAATTTTTTAGTCTGTTCAATTTGCGCTTCGGGTATTTTCATCTGCCTCATAATGCCGGCGCATTTTTCAACCATCTGCTCCATAGTGATATCCGGTTCTGTAAATGCACCGTTTTGATAGCAGTAATGGCAATATTCTTGATTTTGGCTGCCATCAGCATTACTACCGAAATCTTCCGGCCTTTGCATAGGCATAGCGCAACTTTGGCAAAATGGTCATTGTGGTTGTGTTGTGTTCATATTTTTTTCACCTCGCTTTCTTTTAATTAAATTTATTCGACTTTTTTAATTATATTTTCGTCTTCATTTTTTCTTCTCATAAAATACTGATTTTAATCATTAATTCTGATTTATTTTCATTAAAAACACTAACGGATGGATTGAATTAATGAGGTTAAAGGGGTATACTCTCGGGATCTACCGGTTCCTCAACTTCTATTTCTTCTGACCCCTCTTCTTCATCTGGCCCTTCTCCCAATTCTTGTTTCACTTTTTCAAATTCGTTCTCAAGTTTTTTTAGCTCCGCTCGGCTTCCTTTTATTAGCGATACGCCTTCTTTGACTTTCTCAAGTCCAGCCTCAACGTCAACCTCCTCTTGGGCGTCAAACCAATCAATAATTTCTTTTAACTTTTTTAATGAGTTTTTAAGCGAATTTTTTGGCATAATTTTAATGCTTTAAAAATTAATTTTTATTAACAGTGGATTTTATTTTTCCATCAAAAACTCTGATATCGACTGAATCTCCATGACTTACTTGTTTGATGCTTTTAATTACTTTTCCACCGGAGGATACAATACTATAACCAAGTTTAAGTTGTCTTAATGGATTAAAAATCTTTAATCTCTTTTTGGTATCATCTAAAAAATTATTTTTATCTTCCAGATTGTTTTCTAAATTTCCAAGAAGCAAAGCAAGCGAATCGTCTAATATTTTAGTAGTATTTTTGATAATAAAGTTAAAATTTCTAAAAAGCGAGGGCAAAGAATCTGTTAAGTCTTCTTTCATGTTTTTAACAGTCAGGTTAAAACTCTTAAAAAGAGTATAGAGAAAGTTATCTAATCTTTTTGCCGTATTTTTAATAACTAAATCAATCCTATTTAAAGCGTTTTTAAAACGGTATCTAAGATCATTAAATTCTTGAAAAATTTTGTCAAAACATTTCCTTAATCCGTTGGTTGTTTCTTCGAGCTGATATTTTTTGTCTTTCAGCGCGTCCTGATATTTATATAAAATATCTTTTTCCAAAACTACTATTTTTTTTACTGCTTCTTCCCATGTTTTATTTAAAAAATTCGCCACGGCCGTAGGCGTTGAAACTTTCATATCGGCAACTAGCGAAGCGAGCGGAACATCTTTGTCGTGCCCGATTCCGCAAATTATCGGTATTGGACAATCAGCAATTTTTCGCACCAATGTTTCATTATTAAATGCTTGCAAACTTTCAAGACTACCACCACCTCTTATAATCACTAAAGCATCGATGTCTTGTTTGTTGAAATAATTAATTGCGGATATTAAATCAGGAACCGCGATTTGGCCTTCAACTCTAGAATCCATAAATTTTATATGAAAACCAAATTTTCCAAGATTATTCAAAAAATCATGAATTACGGCGCCTGTTTCTGATGTAATTAGACCGATATTTCGCGGTAACTCGGGAATAGTTTTTTTACGTTCTTCCGCGAATAAACCATCTTTTTCCAGCTTCGCTTTCAATTCCTCATAAGCCTTTTTTAGAGCGCCTTCTCCTACAAGTTCGATGGCGGAAATCTGCATTGATAATCGTCCAGACGGTTTGTATACCGAAGGATAGCCATCAATAATAATTTCCATGCCCTCTTCCAGTGATATACCATATAACTGATAATTATTATTCCACATAAAGCAATTTAACGTGCTTTCGTCTTCTTTATCTTTTAATGTAAAAAATAGATAATTCCCTTTAAAATTCAAGCTACTAACCTCTCCCTGGATACGAGTTCGCAACATCTTCAGGTTATTGTTAATCAAATCAAGAAATCCACTGACTGTATATAATTTTGAGTCATTCTTATCTTCCATGATATCTTCATCTGCATAATCTTCATCTACCAACGTCAATATATCAGCGCCATATTTTTCAAACTTTCTTTCTTTAATACCTTTTATCCCTATCATTTCGTCTTTATTTTTAGGCCTTGTTGAAGCAATCGCCTCCAAAACCTTATTCGAAAAAATCCGAAAAGACGCCACGTTTTCTTTCTGCGCTATATTGGTTCGCCATTCTTTTAATTTTTGAAGCAAATTATCGCTCATTGCTTTTTAAAATTCGCCGGCATCTCAAATCAGCATTATATTTCGTACAGGAAAGTTTAACTTGGTCGCAATTGCTGAACGAAGCTCGAACCTTTTTCGAGCGAAAATCGCTCGAATGATTTGAAACCCCGCCCCAGCGTTTCCGCCCGCCGAACTTCGGCGAGCAAAGCAAAACAATTTTCTTTCAATTTT
>JAHJXD010000040.1 GCA_018827685.1 Patescibacteria group bacterium | reverse complement strand
GTTAATTAATAAGCGATTAAAATTTATAAAACATATTATGATAAATCAAAACAGATTAAAAATCTTCAGCTTACAGGAAAATCTAAAACAAGGATTGGCATTAGTTGGTCATGTTTCAGGAAAAAATGTTAACCTGCCAATACTTAATAATATTTTAATAAAGGCTGAGCAGGGAAAAATAAAACTAATTGCTACTAATTTGGAAATCGGTGTAATTAGCACGGTTAGAGGGAAAATTGAACGTGAGGGGTTGTTTACGGTTAGTTCAAAAATTATTTCTGACTGCATAAATCTTTTACCAAATAAAAAAATTGGCCTAAAACAAAAAGAAAATTTTTTATTAGTGGATTGTGAAAACTTTCAAGCTAAAATTAAAGGTCAATCAGCTGAAGAATTTCCCTTAATACCAGAGATTGATAGAAAAAATTATTTTAGCGCTAACCCCGAAGAAGTAAAAAAAGCTATTTCCCAAGTAATTTTTGCTGCTGCCGCCAGTGAAACACGGCTAGAATTATCAGGAGTACTTTTAGTTTTTTCTGAAAATAATTTAACTATAGCAGCGACTGATAGTTATCGTTTGGCTGAAAAAAAGATTAAAATTAAATCAAACAACAAAGAAGAAAAAGAAGAAAAAGAAGAAAAAAGAATTATTGTGCCAGCCAAAACTCTGCATGAGTTATTAAGAATTTTATCTGTTACTTTAGATGATGGAATAGAAGAAAAAAATTCTGAAATACAATTTTATATTTCAGAGAATCAAATCTTGTTTATTTACGGCTCAACCGAGCTGGTGTCGCGTTTAATTGAAGGTCAATATCCTGATTATCAGCAGATTATTCCTGTTGCCAGTAAAACTAAAATTTCTATTGACAGGCAAGAATTAATTCGAGCTGTTAAAATAGCCTCTTTGTTTTCTAAAGCAGGTATTAATGATGTTAATTTAGATTTTCTAGAAGGCAAAAATCAAGTAATAATTTCTTCAGTTTCTGGACAAACCGGAGAAAATATAACTAAGCTGGAGGCTGGGGTGTTAGGAAATGATAATAGTATAGTGGTTAATTATCGCTATTTACTTGAGGGTTTAAGTAATATTGAAAAAGAAATAATTAAGATTGAGGTTATAGACAGTAATACCCCGTGTATTATTAAACCAGAGCAAGATGAAGGTTATTTGTATATTATCATGCCGATAAAACAATAATTATTGCGTAGTTGCGGGCGTGGTAGTGGTGTTTGCGGCGATGGGTAAATTATTAACAACAACCAAGACTTCATCACTAATAGCAGTTTGGCCGTACCAGCCGTGCGCTTGAGTATAAAATTTATAAGAACCTGGAATTAAAATATTTGTCATTTGAACTTCTGCTGTTTGATCTATAACTTGGCTTTGAGCAATTTTTTGTTCCTTACCGCTTGCATCTTTAAAATAAAAAATAACACCAGCGACTTGTTCAGGGTTGGTTACCTCGGCTTTTAATAGTAGCGGGAAGTCGTCTTTAATAATACTGGTTGCCTCAACCGGCTGGAGCAGGGCGACGCTGATGTTAATATTTTTTGGTTTGTTGTTTTTAGTTAAATTAAATTCTATTTTTTGTTCAGAACAATTATCAACATCATCGCAAACACGTACGGTTAAATTATGAATACCATTACTTAAAAAGCTTATTGATTTATTAAGGTCGAAAGGATAAGACGTTACAGAATTAAATAAATAATCATCAACATAATATTCGGCGCGGTTAATGCCACGCGGGGCAGTAGCGCTGATTTGTACATTTAATAATTGGCCGGCGATAGTTTGATTATTGCCAGGGGAGTTAATTGAGATAATTGGGTTGAATTCCGGCCGATGGACATTATCATATTCGGTTGGTGGCGCCGAGTTAACAACCCCTTGTTTTTTTGCCCATTCTAAAACCGCGCTTTCCCATAAATTAAATTGCGGGTCATTTTTTGGATTAGACGGCGCAGGTCCGCGCGGGTCATTTTTACTAACATAATATAAAATACTATGCACTTGTTTAAATTGTTTTTCTACGATGGCGCTGGCTGGCGTAAACTCATTAGCCAAAAGGCCGGAGAATTTATCAATTTTAACCGCAGTGTCTGGATCAATTACACCGTCTAACACTGGTTTACCTGTTGGTTGATTGTTCGGAAGATTAAAATATTCAATTGGCGTATTGCCTAAAACTTTATTCATATAATCATGCCAAATCGGCGCAGCCACCACTGAACCGTCGGCGCCGCACTTCATTTCTTTGTTGTTGTTATTACCAACCCAGACGCCAGTGACAATTGAAGGCGTGTAGCCGATGGTCCATGCATCGCGGTAGTCGTTGGTGGTGCCGGTCTTAGCCGCTACAGGCCTTGAACCTAAGGTCATCATGTTATTTGCCCCAAAGACGTAAGCCCGAGCCGAATTATCCGACAAGATGCTATTAATCAGTCTGGCGATATTGGGTTCTAAAATTTTTTCATCCTGATTTTTAAATTCTTCTAACGTTTTACCATCCTTATCTTCAACTTTTAAAATAACAGCCACTGGGTGCTTAATACCTTCACGAGCAAAAGCGCTAAAAGCATTAGTGTGCTCTAATAGTTTTACTTCACCGCCGCCCAAAACCAAAGATAGTCCAAAACGATCTTTGTCATTAAGTGTAGTGTAGCCTAAATTTTGCGCCAAACCAATAACATTATTAATTCCAGCAAGATAAATAGTTTTAACCGCCGGTATGTTTAAAGATCCGGCCAAGGCCTGCTTAATAGTAATTGGACCATGCTCTTTTGAGTCATAGTTATGCGGCTCGTAAGGCTTAGCTGAGTCAGTGGAAAAATTAGTGACTACATCATAAAGCACGGTTTCAGGTGTGTAGCCTTTGATAAATGCAGCTGTATAAACAATTGGCTTAAAAGATGAACCAGGCTGCCTTGGTTGCAAAGCCACATTTACTTGGCCATCAATATCGTCGTTAAAATAATCGCGCGAACCCACCATGGCTAGAATTTGGCCATTTTTCGGGTCAATTGAAATTAAGGCGGCATTGGTGGCTTGATATTTTTTTTCATTGCTAACCGATTTTTCATTAATTACTTGTTCGGCGATTTTTTGTTTGTATAAATCAAGCGTGGTATAAATTTTTAAGCCGCCTTGTTCTATGGTTTTTTCGCCGTATTTATCTGACAATATTTCTTTAACATACATAATGAAATGCGGCGCTATCATATTGTCGGACGGCGCTTTAAAAACCAGAACTGTGTTTTGAGCTTCCATGGCTTGGTCTTTAGTAATATAGCCGTATTTAGCCATTAAATCTAAAATATATTTTTGCCGCGCTACTAAAATATCTTTGTTTGGGCCGTAGGGAGAATAGCGACTAGGGGCTTGCGGCATGGCAGCTAAAATAGCTGATTCGGCTAAATTTAAATCTTTAGCGCTTTTTCCAAAATATTTTTGACTGGCTGCTTCAACACCATAAGCGGTTGAACCGTAAGGAATTTCATTAAAGTACATTTGCAGAATTTCATCTTTAGAGAATTTTTTTTCCAGCCGATAAGCTAAAATTATTTCTTTAATTTTTCTAGTTATAGTCTTCTCGTTAGTTAGAACCGAGTTTTTAATAAACTGTTGAGTCAGGGTTGAGCCGCCAGCCATTTTGCCAAAAACAATGTCTGTTACCAGTGTTCTAAAAATAGCCCAAAGACTAAAACCGCCATGTTTATAAAAATCTTTATCTTCTATGGCAATAGTGGCGTTTTTTAAGTTGTCTGGCACGTCCTTTAAGCTGATCATAGTGCGCTTCTGGTCGCCATGGATTTCATAAAGCACGGTTTGGCCGGTGCGATCGTAAATTTTTGTGCTTTGCGCTATTTGCCGTTCAATCAAGCGGTTAGGATCAGGCAGGTCATGAGTTAGCCAGAGAAAGCCGGCATAACTAAAAATAAATAAAACCAACAAGCTGATAAAAATTGTTTTAGCCAGGTTTATTTTTAATGGATTTTTATTTTTATCGTTTGAATATCGTTTAACACCACCCTGATTGCCAAAGCCAAATGATTTTTTTTTGGTTTTATTTAAAAAATACTTTTTTTTGGTCTGGCGCCAACTTTGAGGTGATTTTGTGTGGTTTGAAGAATATGAAGCAGTCATAAATATTTGAAATATAAAAAAATTATAACAATAAGCAGGAGAAAAATCAAATAATTTTTTTTAAAAATTATTTTTGATGGCACGTCTTGGTTGGTCGCTCGCGACGATAGATGGTTTTAGTTATTGCGCGGCCATTAGTTGACTTTTGCGTTTTATGGTAAAATATATTTAGTGTTAATAACTTAACATATTTAAATTAGCGCCAATAACATGAATTAAATTTGTGTATATTCGCGCCTTTACAGAGGGGAGGTGAAAAATGAAAAAAATATTATTTAAAAAAGCAGTGGTATTGGCTATGGCTTTATTTGTTTTAACTCCGGTTTTAGCTTTTTCTTTGCCAGCCTTGGCTGAAGATTTAGATCCTTGGGGTGGTAAAAAAGAGGATGTTAAGACTTCCACTGGCTTGACTGAACGAGATCCACGCGAAATCGCAGCTTCGATTATTAACGTTATTTTAGGATTTTTAGGCATTGTGGCCGTAATTATAATTTTATTGGGCGGCTTTAAATGGATGACTGCAGGAGGCGATGAAGAAAAGGCTGGCGAAGCCAGAAAATTAATTACCTCAGGCATTATCGGTCTGATAATTATCATCGCGGCTTTTGCTATCGCGACTTTTGTTTTAGACTCGTTATTAAAAGCTACTGCAGAGTAAATATTCTTAATACCGGTATTAAGAATAGGTGGTTCTGGATTTATTCCAGGCCACTGCTTTGGACAAGAGCCTGGACTCGTGGTCAGAGCAGTGGAAAATTTTTAGTTATTTATGTTTTTAGTTTCAAAATACAATAAAATAATTTTTTTCAACCTAATAATTGTTTTGTGGTTTTTAATCATGGCGCAGGTTGCTCTGGCGCAAACCCCCGCGGAGAGTAAAGCAGGGAATTATGGTTTAAATACTACTGCTAATGTTACGGGCTTGGATACGACAAATAACAAGGACTTACCAACCATTATTGGAAAAATCATTGGTGCGGCTTTAGCGTTTTTAGGTGTGGTATTTTTCATTTTGATAATTTACGGCGGTTATATGTGGATGTTTTCCATGGGCAATGAGCAGACCGCGACTAAAGCCAAAGATATTATAATTGCCGCGGTTATTGGACTGGTAATAGTGTTGGTTGCTTATGCCATAACTTCTTATATTGGCAGTACTGTGGCAGGCACGCCAGTTTAGCCTGCGTCATAACGATAGCAACTTTTTATGAAAAAAATATTATGCTTTACGATTAGCATTGTTCTATTAAGCAGTATTTTTTTTAATGTGAATATAGAAAAAGTGCTTGCTACATCATTTTGGGAGGGTTTAAAAACAACCGGCGGTAAAATCGGATATAGCTCGGATGAAACAAGCTTGTCTTTACCAGGAAAGATTGGCAAAATACTATCAATATCAACAATTTTTTTAGCAGTTGTTTTTTTAGGCTTAATGATTTACGCAGGCTTTTTATGGATGCTGGCGCGGGGCAATGAGCAAGAAGTGGAAAAAGCAAAGAATATTATAATTTACGCGGTTATCGGCTTGGTGGTAGTTTTGGCCGCTTATGCTATAACACGAGTAATGGCGATTTTATGGGAAGAAGTAAAAATTTAAAAATTAAAAAAAACTTAGCTTTAGTTTTAATTTTATCATTCATTATTTTAAGTCCATTTTTTTGCTGCGCCGCCGACAACTTAGATGATGCTTTTAAAAAAAACGGTCCGCTTGATCAAGCCGCCGGTCAAAATGGCGCTGGGTATAATACGACTGTTGCTGGACCAGAAGGTATGATCTCTTTAATTATTACTACTGCTTTAAGTTTTATCGGAGTAATATTTTTGCTTTTGGCGATTTATGGCGGTTATACATGGATGATTGCCAGGGGTAATGAGCAAGAAGTGGAAAAAGCCAAAAATATTTTAACTGCTGCAGTTATCGGTTTAATAGTGGTTATAGCCGCTTATGCGGTCAGTTGGTATATAATTAATGTTTTAGGTAGCGTGGCGCTTTCGCCTACATCTAATACATCTAAATAGTTATTGTGTAAAAATATTATTTTTCAGCGTAGATCAGCGTAATTATCAGCGTTTGATCAGCGGAAACTTGGCTTAAAGTATGAATTTTATAAATCACCAAAATTGTGGACAAATAATTTTTACACAGAAACTAAACAATGATTAAAAAATATTTAAAAATTATTTTATTTATTGCCATAATCATGCTTCCAGAAATAATCTTGGCAGATAACGCGGTTTTAGACAAGTTAGAAAAAGTGGGTTCTTTGGATGCAGGGCCTTATGCGAAAGCTGAAGAAACCACTATATCAACTATTGTCGGCACGGCAGTAAGCGCGTTTTTAGGGTTGCTTGGCGTTATTTTCTTGGTTTTAATTATTTATGCAGGGTTTAACTGGATGACTGCAGCAGGCGAGGAGGAAAAAGTTACCAAAGCCAAAGATACTCTGCGGCGCGCTGTCATTGGTTTGATTATCATCATCGGCGCCTATGCTATAAGTTTTTGGGTATTTGATAAATTACTTACAAGCACTAATATATTAAAGTAATATGTGTAAAAACTATTTAAAAAGGACTGTGGCCCTAAAAAATTTAGTTTTTGTATTAATAGCAATAATGTCGTTACATTATTATGTGTTTATTTGCGAAGCTAGCACTACGGAAGATTTAAAAAACCAGCTAAATAAAGCAGCTTCCCCTGGCTGGGGATCATCTGAACCTGCCGCAGAAACTAGCTTGCAAGGCATTGTTCAAGTCGTGATTAGCGTCTTTTTAGGTCTTTTAGGTATTATCTTTTTAATTTTAATTATTTATGCAGGGTTTAACTGGATGACTGCAGCAGGCGAGGAGGAAAAAGTTACCAAAGCCAAAGATACTCTGCAGCGCGCTGTCATTGGTTTAATTATCATCATCGCGGCCTACTCTATAACTTATTTTGTGTTTAGCGGTTTGCCAAAGAATAATACAGGCTCACCAGCAACCCCACCTTCTGAAGGCAGTGAGCCAGGAGATTACCCAGGGGACTACCCCCCGAGCGGTTGACTTAAGCCCGCATCCATGATAAGATTATTATAGATAAAAGAAAATCCCTATCTAATTATTCCTACAAGGAAAATGATAGGGATTTTTATATTTAAAATTAGCCAAAAAGTTATATGCAAGCTTTAAAAAAGAATCACAATAAAATAATTACACCAAAACAAGCCCAAAAAGTGATAATTTTATTGGTGTTTATTTTCTTTTTTGAATTTTTATTATTTCCCGCGCCATCATTGGCTAGCCAACTGGAAGAAGGTGTTGATATTAGCCAAGAGCAAGGCGTTATTTCCAGCCAAAACGAAGCTAATCAGAGTATAAACATTAATGTTATGGAATTTAACGGTAAATTACCGGAAAGCGCATCATCTGAAATTAAATTTTCTCAACATTTTACCATAACAGCATATAATTCAGAGGCTGGGCAAACTGATAATTCTCCATGTATAACTGCCAATGGTTTTAATGTTTGTGAAAATGGGGTGGAAGATACTATCGCGGCTAATTTTTTACCTTTTGGCTCTAAAGTTAAAATACCCGGATTATTTGGAAACAGGGTGTTTGTTGTGCGCGACAGAATGAACAAGAGGTTTTCCAACAGAGTTGACGTTTGGATGATTGAAAGACCTGACGCGATTAAATTTGGAGTAAAAGTGGCCAGAATAGAGGTTTTAAAATAATTGGGACTGTGGATAAGTATCAGACTTAAGTCTACAAGAATGTAGACTTAAGTTATAAGTAATAAACAATAAAAAATAAAAATTGGCTAAAATTAGTATATTATAACAGATATTGTAGTATTAGAATAGATTCTTGACTTCTTCTATTTTTACTGGTATATTTATATTAGGTCATTAATAATATTTATAGAAAAATTTTCCGAAATTACGTTTTAGGAGAATTTTTTTTTCTTGCTGACTGAAAATGCCAGAGTTCACATGGCAATAATTTATAAAACAAAAATAAAAAAACGGCAGCTTCTTGTGTAAAATAAAAATCAAGAAAGTTACCAAAAGACAGCAAGAATAATTCGCATTTTTTAAGTGAACAATCAATGCCCAAGCCTCGAAGACTAGGGATTTTCTTATCTATCTATTAGATGGAGAAGGAATAAATCTTTGGGGATGCGGCTCGATTCGGCCATATATTAATTAATTTTTATATTAAGGGCCCGTTATCGGGCCGCTTTTAAATTTGGAGAAACTACTATTTGCCAAAAAGTCTTTTATAGCGTATATTATAATTAATTGGGCATAAATTTCCAATTTTAGCCAATCACCTTTACAAACATAACAATAATATGGATAAAAAAGTTATAGAAAAAATAAAAAAAATTTTATTGGCCAGTAAAAAACAGCTGCACGAAGATCTAAAAAGTTTTACTGAAAAAGATGAGCATACTAAAGATGAACACCATGCCAAATTTCCTGATTATGGCGATAAGAGCGACGAGAGCGTTCAAGAAATTGATGAATATACCACCAACTTGGCCACAGAAAAAGTTTTAGAAAGCGCTTTGCGCGATATTGATAATGCCTTAGCAAGAATTGCCAAAGGAAATTACGGTATTTGTAAATATTGCAAACAAAAAATTGGCCAGAAGCGTCTTATGGCTAGACCAGTAGCCAATACTTGTATTGCCTGTAAAATTAAGTTGCAAAAAATGGCGTAAGGTCTATGCTTCATCATGGGACAGTCCTTAAAATTTTGAAATATGCAAAGTTTTAACATGGTAAAAAAAATGACAGTAATTAATCTGACTGTCATTTTTTTTATTGGCTTGGATAGATTTTTTAAAGCACTTGTTTTTAATAATCAAGCCAGCGAATTTAATTTATTTGGCGAAGTTTTTAAGGTTAGTTATAAAAGTAATTATTATATTGCTTTTTCTTTGCCCTTGGCAGGCAAATTTTCAGCAGTATTAATTATTTTAGCAATAATAATTTTAATATTATTAGGCTTGTATTATGCCAAAAAACTTCAAACCGGCAAAGCAGCAGCGTTATTTTTAATTATTATTGGCGCTAGCAGTAATTTATTTGATAGATTAAAATATGGTTTTGTTATTGATTATTTAGATTTAAAATATTTTACAGTATTTAATTTGGCGGATGTGATGATAATAGTCGGTATTTTTTTACTATTCTTAAATGTTAATAAAAAACAAGCCGGTTAAGAGCTTCTTCGGTTGACAACTTGAAGTAAAAATTTCTCCTTGGTTTTTTAAAATCTATATTCAGTAATTAATAATTCTTGAAGTCTTGTTTATACTAATTTTAACAAATTTTGCTTTTTTAGGTAAGATTTTTTTTATTTTATCAGCCCACTCTATGACTGTTATGGTGTCGGGTCGTTTAAAATATTCATCTGCGCCTATGGCGATTAAATCATGCGTTGATTTAATTCGGCAGGCGTCAATATGAACTAGAAATTTAATTCGTGGTTTATCCAGTGATTTTTTTTCACTGCTGCGAACGGATTTTACCGGGTAAACTTTCATTAAAACAAAGGTCGGGCTAGTAATATTTTTTTTAATGCCTATGCCTAGTGCCAAGCCTTTGGTAAAAACCGTTTTACCAGCACCTAAATTACCGGTCAGACCAAGGACTTGACCGCCAGTTAAGTTTTTAGAAAATTTTTTAGCAAAATCGAGAGTTTGTTTTTCAGAGGCAGAAAAGAATTTCATGTTTATCCTGGTAGAGTTAATTAGATTTGTTATGAAATTAATTACGCGACAGTTCCTTGTATAGTATAAATATCCTCATCTGTTATTTTAGACAAATCCATGTTTTTTGGCAAATATTATTGTCTAACAAAAAAACCAAAAACAAAAAAACCAAAAACCTTGACAAACCTGCTAAAATTTACTAAGGTAAAACACAAAGTTCTTTGAAAATTTAAAAGAATTGCGAAGCAGTAATAAGCTGATTATTATTTAGTCATTTTATTACTGCTTCGTATAGTAAGCAGTATATTAAAAAAATTATCTCAATTTTTTTATTTTTGAGATAATTAAAGGAGGCAAAAATGAAAGAGACAGCGTTTGAAAAAATTGCTGAAAGCCATCTGGTAAAAACCTTACCAGATGGAAGAATGGTGCTTGTACTTGATGAAAAATGGTGCCATGAGATAACTACGCCAAATGGCATTATTGATGCTCGCGCACGCGGATTGGATTATGTTTCTGATCCTAATACTGTATTAGCTATGATTGATCATGCTCTTCCGCCAAATGATGCAGGGTCAGCTTTTCAAGCTAAGCTAATAAGAGAATGGAGCAAACAGCATAATATCCAGTTTCTTGAGATTGGATGGGGTGGAGTTTGTCATGCTGTTATTCCGGAGACTGGAAGAGTTAAACCAGGAATGACAGCGATTATGGGCGATAGCCATACTTGCACTAGTGGAGCTCTCTGCGCTTTAACTTCTGGAGTTGGGACAACAGAACTGGAAGCAGGTCTTTTAACTGGGCTTTGGATTCTTCGTCCTCAAAAGGTAATTCGAGTGAATTTTATTGGAAAATTGCCGTCCAATGTCTATTCAAAAGATCTCATCTTGTATTTGATCAGCCGAATCGGTACCAATGGCGCAACTAACGCTATATTGGAATTCGGGGGTCCGATTATAGATGACATGGGAATAGACGGCAGATTCACTATGTGCAATATGACGGTAGAAGCAGGGGCTACTTGTGGTATGATTATGATAGACCAAATTAGCATTGACTACCTTTGGCCTATCATTAAAAATCAGTACTTCGATAAAACGAAAGCATTGGAGGATCTTTCAAAATGGAATAGTGATTTTGATTGTAACTACGATAAAGTAATAGAGATAGACGTTTCAGATCTTGAGCCTGTTACCACCGTAGAATATACCCCAGCCAATGTTGTTCCTGTAAAAGAGATTGCTGGCAAAGAAGTAAATCAAGTGTATATTGCTTCTTGTACCAATGCTCGTATTGAGGATCTTCGGATAGCTGCTAAATTGTTTGAGGTATTGGGTAAACCAGTCCATCCTAATACGCGTTGCATTGTTGTCCCAGCTACTGCTCATATTTGGAGGCAGGCTAATAAGGAAGGATTGCTTGATATCTTTGCAAAAGCAGGATGTTATATTAGTGGTCCAACTTGCGGAGCTTGTCTTGGTATGAGTTGCGGTGTTATTGCTGAAGAAGAAGTTTGTCTCTCTACAACGAACCGCAACTATAAAGACCGTATGGGTAAAGGCGGAATGATTCATTTAGCCTCACCAGCAACCGCGGTTTTTACTGCTGTAAATGGCAAGATTACAGTTCCAGATAAAAGCGTTTGCCTTTCCATACAACCATTCGGTCATAAGCAATATAGTGAAGACTATGTAAATCCCATTCCTTGGCCTAAGCAGTCAGTTCCTCAAATTGATTTTAGATCTTTATACGCAAAGATATCTTCTCAAAGCGATAAAGAAAAATCATTTTCAGGAAAACCATTCTTGCTCAAAGAGGATAGAGAAATAGGCACTGAAGAGCTTATTCCTGCTCATTATCTTAATGAGACAGAGAAGAAAAGATTTGGCGAACATTGTCTGGAACTAGTGGTCATCGAAGAAAGAAAAGCTCTTTCAACATCTAATATCCTTGTCCACTTTCGTCCGTTTGGCGCAGGTTCAAGCCGAGAACAGGCAGTATGGGCTCTTGAGAATTGTGGGGTTGGAATCCGATGCGTTATTGCTCCAAAATTTCACAGGATATTTTATACCAATATGTTTAACAATGGCAACCTGTGTATAGAGCTGGTCGAGGATATCACAAGAGAGATCTTTAAAGATAATCCAAATAATATTGAGATTATCTGGGATACTCCTAATAATGATCAAGGCCACATAACTTGGAACAATAAAGAAGCCGAATTTCCAATATCAGTTTATCAAAAAAACCTTATTCGCAAACAAGGCTTGATGAATATGATTTTGGAATTAGCGGCAGAACTACAAGCCGAAGGAAAATTGTAGACCAAAAAGAGAAGGGGGGGGCGTGTTTCAAAGACCGCCCCCAAATTTTATTAAAGGAGGCAAAAATGAAAGAGATTAAAATTGCTTTGGTTAAGGGTGATGGGTCAGGGCCAGAGATGATGGAAGTGGCATGTAAAATTGCCATTAAAGCCGCAAAAAAAGATGGTATTGAGATCATTTTCGAAGAGACACCGATGGGGTGGAATGCTTATTCTAACTTCGGCGATACACTTCCGGTAACATCGTTTTGGAGAGCGGTTGAATTGGGAACAATTTTCTTTGGCGGAGTCGGAGATCCGAAATTCGACGATTCGATCGGTGCTGAGATACCGGAAATGAAGCCAGAAGCAAGGTGTCTCTTGGCTCTCAGAAAACGCATGGAGTTGCTTCTCAATTTCAGGCCGATGATTTACTACAAAGTACTCGATCATCTCGCCAATGTGAAGTCGGAAACGATTCCTAATTCTGGCATTGAACAGGTATTTATCCGATTTCTTCTGGAAGACAGTTACTTTGGTAATACTGATCTCATAAATGAGATCAGTAAAGATATCCGCGAAAAACTCGGCATTAAACTGAAGCAGGATGTCACTGGCAACGAGAAAATGATAACGGAGATGGCCTATTATAAAAAGAAGACCATCGAAAAATACTTCCGGGCAGCCTTCGCTTACGCAAGGGCAAAAAGTCTTCCGCTCATTTCTATTGATAAGGCCAATGTAATGGCCAGATATGATTTCTGGAGGAAAATTTGTACTCGTATCGGCAGGGAAGAATTTCCAGATGTTCAGTTGGTTCACCAGCTCGTCGATTCCGCGAACGCTCTTCTGTTTACTCCTGCAAAGCTTCACGGAGTCATCGCTTGTGGCAATGAACACGGCGATATTCTTTCAGACGGTGCTGCCGCAGCTCTTGGCAGTATGGGAATGATGTGCTCATCAGCTATCAATCCTGATACTGGCGCAGCCATGTTTGAAAGTGGCGCTGGGACTGCCCCGACCCTCGCAGGTCAGAACAAGGCCAATCCGCTTGGCCGCATTCTTACCGGAGCGATGATGCTCCGTCACATCGGGGCAACAAATGGAGCGGATGCGATAGAGAAAGCCGTTAGAATGGTTTTGATTAACGGTTTTCGCACAGCTGATTTGGCACAGGGCAATGAACAGCCTGATGCCATACTTGGCACCAAAGAGATAGGAGAAAATGCTCTTTTGTCTCTAGAATACAAGTCTAGAATACAAGTCTAGAATACAAGCCCCTATTATGTATTTAAAGTAATAGGGACCTTTAATTTTTATTTTTTAATCCGCTTCAGTTAAAAATAGAATATAAAAAGCGCTTCTGCTAAAAATTCAAAAAATATTTCCAGCAGGCGGGCAAAAAGGAAGGAAAGTAAGGGAGAGGAAATTTTTTGCCCGCGAGCAAATTTTTGAGTTTTGTTTGGCGGCAATTAAATTCAAACATTACGAATTTGTATAACCAACTTCAACCCAACCTCGTTGTGTCCAATCATATCCGAGCCGCTCGGTCAACACTGGGAATTTATTTGCATAAATACCTTCAACTAGGTTCGTATTTGCCCCCGGATAGATATCAATCTTATAGTCCAAATCGAAATATAGATAGAAAAAACCAGCTATTTCTTCCAAAAAATAGTGACAGATTTCATCAAGTTCACTTTGTGAGAATTGCCTACCCAACTTCTTTTCGGCTTCATCGATTTTCCCACCAATATTTTTTAATACTTGTTCAATAACTTCCTTATGAAAAAATTTATCAGAAAAGAAAAAATCAATAACAACTTTCTTGTTTCGTTGATAACCAGTTTCCTCGGCAAGACGCAACCAACTCCAAATAGGAACTTTTTCATGTAAGCCTACTTTTCTCAACGCCCGATAATACCCCTGTTTCCTCTCGAGTCCAAGTTGAAGAGAATGTTCAGCCGCTTCACCACGAGATTTACAATCATGAAGTAACCAATTAAATCTTTCCGGATAATCAACTAAAACAATGACAAAATTTTTGCAAATTTTTGATCCGAGATCAGCTATTTCCGCAACTAAATCATTGCTAAACAGATGCTTAGGAATACTGATTCCTAGAAGGCCATTTAAATTTTGTTTGAGATTTTCATTATTATTAGCTAACCCCTTTTTACTGATGATTTTCAACATAACGATTAAAAATTTTTCTTTTCCAAAAATATGGTTCGAGCCGATGTTTTTAATAGGTTCTTTGGCATCTTGGCTTCCAAAAAACCAATGAGTTCCTTGATGGTGCCGAGGACAGGACTTGAACCTGCAAGGGGTTGCCCCCGCTACCACCTCAAAGTAGTGCGTGTACCAGTTTCGCCACCTCGGCCACAGTCCCTGTTTAGGAAATTTTTACCTCTTTCATTTTTTTATTATAATTGCGCAAAAAATATAATTTAGCGCGCCTTACTTTGTTCTGTTTTTTTATTTCAATTTTGGTAATAGTCGGGAGGTTTAAAGGAAATATTTTTTCCACGCCAATACCGTTGGATATTTTTCTGACCGTAATGGTTCCGCCAGCCTCTTTACCATGTTTTTTGGCTATAATTATACCTTCATAATACTGCACTCTTTTTTTTTCTTCCCCTTTGGAGTTAAGCTCTGTAATTTTTTGGTAGACTCTTACAGTCATGCCAGGCTTTAAATCTTCAGGATTTATTTTTGTCATAATTACTTCTTTCGCCATATGATTATAATAATATTTAATGATTTTATTATGCTATAATAGTTAACCGGCTTTGTCAATTGACACGGACACGTGGCAGCCGATTTTTAAGATAGTTATAAACTTGGTCAAAAACTTGTTTTTTGTTTAAATCAGTTGTGTCTAATATAAAGTCGTAATTATTTTTATTATAAAGATTGAAATGATAATATTTTTTATAACGTTTATAATCGCTTAATTTTCTTTGTTTATGACTTTTTAATACTTCTTTGACAGAATGTAAATTTTTGTCTTCATTTCTTTTGTTGTGTTTTTTCAGCTCTGCGAAAACTCTTTGGGCGCCGATTTTTTCATCAACATCAATATAAATTTTAATTGAGTCTGGTATTAAATGCCAGGCGGTTCGACTTTCAATTACGCAATTACGGTGTTTTTTAGCAGCTTGTTTTAAATAATTATCAACTTCAAAATCTGTGCGGGCATCTTGTTCGCCTAGTTTATTATATTCAGCCAAAGTTAAACCCATAGATTTGGCTCGCATTCTTCTTATGTTGCCGCCATAAAATTTTGGCCAGTTTAATTTTTTGGCCAATTTTTTAGCCACGGTTGATTTTCCAGAGCCTGGAGTCCCGTTGATTGTTATAACCATAATTTTATTTAATCACAGTCCCTTGTTATGAAATTAATTACGCAACAAGTCTATTTTTTAATATATTTTTTAATTCTTCGGGCAGGTTTATTTTATAATTCTGCCGTTTGTTTTTTAAATCAATAAAAGATAGCCGGTCGGCGATTAAAAAAATCCGGCTTAAGCCTAATTTTTTATTTTGCATTCTGGTTTTAACAGTACTGTAAATATTGTCACCTACAATTGGGTGGTCATAAGCGGTTAAATGTACCCTTATTTGATGAGTGCGGCCGGTTTTAATTTTTATTTTTAATAAGGTGTAGTTTATTAGCCTTTGTTTGATTTGAAATTCGGTTTCCGCCATTCGTCCGGCTTGGGTCGGTTCTCCCCTGGTCGTTGCCGGCATGGCCGCCATTTTGTAACCTTTTCTGGCGCGTTTAATCGGAAAGTTAATAGTAGCGCTGTCTTTTTTAATTTTTCCATGCACCAAGGCGGTGTATTGTTTTTTTACGGTTCGGTTTTGAAATTGTTTTTTTAGATTATTAAAAGTGGTTTGGGTTTTTGCTATTACCATAAGACCGCTAACGTCTTTATCAAGCCGATGGACTATGCCTGGTCGCTCAGAATCTTCGCCCACTTGTATTATTCCGGGATATTTTTCCATCAACCAATCAGCCAAAGTATAATTAGCTGATCCATGAATAGCCAGTCCAGCCGGTTTATTTATTACTAAAAATTCGTCGGTCTCATGAATAATTTTTATTTTATGGCATGGCGCGCTTACAAACCCGGCTAGATGTTTATTGTCTAACCGGGTAAACTTTTTTTTATCAATTAATTTTTTGTTTGAGGACAAATTTTTAGCCACATTAATAATGTCGCCTGGTTTAAGAAAATAATGCGACGAAACTGTTAAGTTATTTATGTTAATTAAGCCTTGCTCAATTAATTTTTGAATTTGATTGCGCGAAAGTTTCAAAAGATTAGAGTTGGCTAAAAATTTGTCCAGTCTAACTCCGGCAGATTGTTCTGTTATTTTTATAATCATAGTTTGAGATGTGTTACGCTTGCAATGACAAAGAAAATATTTGCGCTAATTTTTCAACCATTATTTCCATGGTAAATAATCGGCTAACCCGCTCTTGGCCATTTTTACCTAAATACAGGCGCAAGCGCTTATTTTGATGCAGTTTAATAATTTGCCGCGATAGCATTTCACTATTATCAGATTCAATTAATAATCCTGTACTATTTTCTATAATTAAATCTTCTAAGCCCATATTCCTTGGCGCTAAAACCGGCAGACCTGCGGCCATGGCTTCTAAAATAGCGCCATAATCATCAAGTGATAAATTTTCTCCCAAAGATAGAAAAACATCAAAGCTGCCAAGCCATTTTTTTAATTGTTCCTGTTCGCCGACCAGCCAAATTAAATTATCGATTTCCATTTTTTTAGCCAGCCAAGCGAGATTTTTTCTTTCTTCGCCTTCGCCTATGATAATCAGTTGGATATTGGGGATTACCGGCAGGCTGATTTTTATGGCCTGGAAAATTGTTTCAATTTTTTGTTTTTGGTTTAAAGCGGTGATGGCGCCGATGGTAAAATATGAGCGGTGAAAATTAGCCCGGCCGGCGATGGCCAATTTATTAAAAATATTTTCTTGGTAGGCCATAAGTTTAGCGCCGGGAGGTATAAGGTTTATTTTATTTTCAGCGCAACCGATATTTTTTAATTTTAATTTAGAATAGTTATTAAAAACAACGGTTTTAGCCAGCCGGTAATTTAATTTATATAGCGCTAACAAAAATTTGTTAAATCCTCGGCAGTCTAATTCCGGATTCTCAAGCCAAACAACTTTAAGGCCAAGCAGGCGCGCGGCAGGAGTAATAACAATTTTTTCATTAAAATTAACGCAGACGACTAAATCAACTTTTTGTTTCAGCCTAAAATTAATTAGTAAAAACAAAAATTTAAATTGACCCAGCCATGGATTTTTCGCGGACAATAAATCAAAGGAAAAATCTTTTTGTTCCAATTCTTTAAAAGCGTTCATAAGCAGGCGGTTTTTTCCCTGCGAAGAATTTATAACAAGAATTTTAGGCATAAATAATTTGTCATCGCAATTCCGCGCTTGACGCGAGGAAAGCGACAGATCAATTTACCCCGTGTAGATAAATTATCTAACGGGGTTTACCAGATTTTTAAATTTTCTTTAACCACGCCTTTGAATAAATATAAACAAATTAAATAAATCATGCCAGCTAATAAAATTACTAAAACAAGATTAAGCCGACCGATTAATAAATAAATGCTCAACGCCATTATTAGCGAGGCGGCTATTGACTTAAAAATAACTGTCAGATCCGGCCTGAATCGGCTGTATTTAATTACAATATAGATGGAAAATAAAGCGATGGCAAATTCACTGTAAACAGTTACCCATGCGGCGCCATAATATGAAAAGCCGGGGATAAAAATTAAGTAGCCTGCGAGCGATGTTAAGGCGGTAAAAACATAAGCGCCAATAATATTTTTCTGTTTATCCAAAGCGATAACCGCATGAGAAAACAGGCAGCCGATAAAAATAAAGCCGATGGCTAAAATTAATATTTTTAAAATATAACCGGATTGGATGAATTTTTCTCCGACTATAAACAACATAAGCGGTTCGGCTATAAATTGGGTGCCAATAATTAGGGGAATGGCTAATATAATCATAACGTTAAACGACTTTTGCAAAACTCGATTAAATTTTAAAAAGTTTTGGTTAGTCCATTCAGAGGTTAATATCGGTAAAATCAAGCCGGCGAACATAAAAGGCAGGGTAGTTAAAACATCAATTACTTTGTAGGTGGCGCCATAAATACCAACTTCGCCTTGATTTTTTAATAATGATAAAATAAAAATATCAGCCCTTAAATAAATTAAATTAAAAAAAATAGTTAGCCCGAGCGGCCATGATTTTTTAATAATTTCTAGCCAGACGGCCAGGTTAATTTGCCAACGGATTTTAATAAAACGGCGAGAAAACCAATAATGCATAATAAAGCTAACTAGACTGGAGACGACCGTTGTCGCCATAATGCTTAATAGTCCTAAATTTAAATAGGCGGTTATAATTATGCCGCCAAATAAAATTGCCCGGCTAACCACTTCAGCTATTGCCACCACGGTCATGGTTAAATTTTTTTGAAAAAAACCCACTAAAATTTGGTTTAAGGCCATGAAAAAAAAGGACAGCACGGCTACAGCCACGCCTAATTTAATAATTGGTTCATAAGGAAAAAATAAAATCACGAACGGCGCTAAGCCTAGAACAAACACAGCAGAAATTAAACGCAGGCTAAAAAGATTATTTAACAAAACAGTTTGATTATTACCCGGCTGGCTAATCATTCGCGAAGTAACTAAAGTTAAACCAAAATCCGCGATTATGCCGAAAAATGATAAAAAAGTAATAATGGTGGTATATTGGCCAAAACCGACTTCACGTAAATATCTAGCCATAACAGCAATAGCCGCTAACCCTAAAATGGTAGCAATGACTTTGCCGATTATTTGGATGATAGTGTTATAAGCAACTTGAGATGATAATTTCAGGCTCATGTTTTTGCTTGAATTGATTATATCAGGTATAATAAATATATAGGGTCACAGTCCCGTATAATTAAATTATAGCAAAATAATATGTTTATGACTAAAAAATTAAAGTATAGTTTGGTGATAGTATTTTTGTCCATGACTTTGGTTTTAATTCCGGTTATGACTAATTTTAAAGCAGTCAATCAGGTTATGGCCGACAGTTGGTGGGATACGGTTAATCAGGGCGGGTTTAAAGATGTTAACCAAGCCTATGGCAATAACACGCCAACAGACATTAGAGTAATAATCGCGAATATAATTAAAATAATTTTAGGTCTTTTAGGTATTATCTTTTTAGTTTTAATTATTTATGCCGGGTTTAACTGGATGACTGCCGCAGGCGATGAAGAAAAAGTTACCAAAGCTACAGATACTCTGCGGCGCGCTATTATCGGCCTGATAATTATTATAGCGGCTTTTGCTATCGCGACCCTTGTTTTAAATTCGTTAACTTCATCTACAGCTCCACGCCTAAAACAAGAAGAAACCCATTTTATTGGTTGAAGAAATTATTTAGAAAATAAATAAATAATTTGAATCAACTTAGATTTATTATTTGACATTCTAATATCCAAAATGCTACTATATTTGATAGTGGGTATCAAAAATATATGGAAATAAACCAATTAACAGAACAAAATCCTTGGTGGATAGATAAAGAAAAAATTAATGACGATGAAAAAGTTAAGGAAGCTTTATCTAAAAAGCATAAATTTTTACCTGAATTTCAAAAAGGTAATTTTTTAATTATAGGACCTCGCCAGGTTGGCAAAACAACTTATTTAAAATTAATTATCAAAGAATTAATTGCAAAAGGCGTTGATTCTAAAAGGTTTTTTTATCTTTCGTGCGAGCCGTTTAAGAATTTTGAAGAGATTATTGAAATCGTTAGGTTTTCTGACACATTAATTAAAGGTGAAAAATATTTCTTTTTTGATGAAATCACTTTTATTAAAGATTGGCAAAGAGCGATAAAATATATTTTAGATTCCGAATTAAAAAATCAAAAAACTTTTTATATTTCCGGCTCTTCCACAATCGCATTAAAAAAAGAAACTTTCCCGGGACGGGATATAAAAATAAAGGAATTTTTGCCGCTGTCTTTTAGTGAATTTTGCAAAATTTTTGCCAGCGAGAATTTAAAAAAAATTCTTGATAAAATAAAATTAAACTCTTTGGAAATCAGCGAAGTTTACGAAAAAACAAAACAAGCTTTCTTTTTTTCAAAAGAAATATCAAGTTTATTTGCCGATTATATGCAAACAGGCGGTTTTTTGAGAAGTATTTATGAATTAATTGAAGGACAAGGGATTAAAGAGGAAACTTATGAAATTTATTGGAAATGGCTTGTTTCAGATATTGCTAAAATTGACAGGTCGGAGCGAATTACCAGATCAATTTTAATTTCTGTTTTAAAAAACTATAGCTCTAAATTCTCGTTAAATTCAATAGCCAAAGAAATGGAAATAGGCTCGCATGTCACAATCAGAGAATATTTAGAAATTCTTGAAAATCTTTTTGTTTTAAGAAATATTTTCCCTTTTGATTTTGCCAAAAAAACAGAATGTTTTAGAAAAATGAGAAAAGTGTATTTTACCGATCCTTTTCTTTTTTCTGTTTATAAAAAAACTTTAACAAAACAACCAATAACCGATGATGAAGTTTCTAAAATAATTGAAGGTACTGTTTCAGAGCATTTAATTCGCAAATTTGGAAAAGTGTTTTATACAAGCGATGGAAAAGAAATAGATTTTGTATTAAACAAAACAGCCATTGAGGTAAAATGGCGCGCTAAAACAAGCTTTAAAGATTTTGGCAAGATAACATTAAAAAATAATATTTTGCTTTCTAAATCAGATTTTGACTTCAAAGAAAAAGATAAAATTTTAATCACGCCTGTTAGTTTATTCTTGGCGTTAATATAAATTTAATTTATGTTATTTTGATTTAATTAAAAAAATGTTTAATGTTGATATTGAAATGGTATAAAACTTTAGGAGTAATTTTATAGTACACTATAAATTATTTGACAAATTTTTATAGTACACTATAATTAAACCATGGATCAAAATATTCAAAATATCAAAGAAACGCAATATATTTTACTGCAAAAACAAAGTTTACATTTTAAAAGATTTTTGCTTGATAAAATTGATTTTAAGCAAAGATTGATAGGCATTGTTGGCCCAAGAGGAGTTGGAAAAACAACATTGATTTTGCAATATTTAAAAGAAAAATATTATAAAGACGAAAGCGCTATTTATTTTTTGGCAGACAATATTTTATTAAAAGAAGGCGATTTATTAAATTTAGCGCGGCAATTTTATCTCAAACACGGCGGCAGAATTATTTGTATAGATGAGATACACAGATATAAAAATTGGAATCAGGAATTGAAAAATATTTATGACACATTGCCAAATGTAAAAATAATTTTTTCAGGCAGTTCAAGCTTGAATTTAATTAAAGGTAAATATGATTTGTCCAGACGCGGAATTATATATAATTTGCCTGGTCTTTCGTTCAGAGAATATTTAAATTT
>JAHJXD010000001.1 GCA_018827685.1 Patescibacteria group bacterium | reverse complement strand
GTGCATAAGGGCGTTATTACTACCCTTAGTATGACAAAATTTATTTTTTTAGACAATTTTTATTATATGTTAGCTAAATTATTTTTTAAATTTTAACAGTGGTACAAGTCAGGAATAAATTCGCGAGCAATAGCGAGCATTATTCGGGCAAATTTTATTTTTATATGCTTGAAATACTTTCTCTAATTTTTTTGATCTCTAATGAGTCTTTTAATTTTCGAGAAAAGTTTTCTGTTTTAGACCATAGAAATAATCTAACTCTTGTTTTCCCCTCTGTTTCAGCAAGCGAGGATACATCAACTATATTACCATCTTTATAAATTTCAACAAAAAGTTTATGTTTTGATTTTAATAAATCTGTTGGAAATTTGCCTTTTTGGTCATAACTGTCATCATCATAGACCTTGTCTAAAGGAATATTGATATCAACTTGTTCTGGTTTATTTTTTTCAATTGAATTAATTATAGATTCAATACTTGATGACAGGCACCCTCTTAAATTTCCTCCAGTTAAAACAATATTTGCTTTTTCGCCACTTTTAATAAAATGTTTTAGAAACTCTTCCCCAATTTCACCACTGCGATCTGTAATTTCTTGATATTCTTGGGGGGTATTGTCTTGAAGTTCATTTTCTTTGGCTATAACACCTTCTTGATAATTTATCCTTAGCAGTTGTCGGTTAATATCTTGAGGCAGGTTTTGGTTTATATTTTCTAGGGCCCCATTGGAAAATTCACTATCGGCATGAGTTTCAATTATTAAAGCGGGACATTCTGTAGTAAGATTTTCTTGCTTACTAGTACCGCCTTTTTCAAAATTAGACACTCTGGCTTTTCTATTATTTTCTCTAATCAAATAGTTTTCCTTGTCACGCTTTGTTGTGTATTTAATTTTCTCTAAATAATCTTTTTCTCCCTGGATGATTTTTGTTAGGTATTTTTCATCGTAATTATCAATTTTTCCACTTAAAATATCATCAATGATTTTTTCTTTTATTGTAGGGGGGAATAAATTTAATCTTGTTTTTAGGATTGTACCAGTAACATATCTTATATCAAAATCATGATTCGATTTAAAATCATCAAGCGTAGAGAGAACTCGTGCTATGTTTGCCTTGGAATATTTGACACTATTTTTTTTATGTAAATCTGATAATAATTTAATTGTGCCTAAGTCTGCATTTTCTAGCCACTGCTCTCTCTCAAGTGCTTTATTGCCATCATAAGATTGGCCAGATTTATTTAGTTTATCTTCGATAAATGGATTTAGGATTTTTTCCTCTTCCTGTTTATTGTCTTTTTGTTCAGCTTCAACTTTTTCCTTTTGAAACTGTGGACGATATTTTTCTAAAAAGCTCATATTGAAAAGATTGTATATAAAAATAAAATTTGCCCGAATAATTTTTCTGCGATAGCAGAAAAGAATTTATTTATTTCGGCTAACGTCCGCGCTTAATCTGAAGTTTATCACAAAAACGAAGTTTTTGGGAGAAATTTCAGATAAGCGCTGTTATGCGAAGCTTCGCTGAGCAGAACGGCGCTGATAAGCGCGGACGTTATACAAAATGAGCGAAGCGAATTGAAATGTGGCTTTAGCCCTTGCGGATATCGAGTGTTGGGCGAGGCTTTAGCCCTTGAGTTTTATGTTTGAAAAAAGAAAAAAAGAAAAGCTCTATTTAATTATTTTATCTTCAAATATTGTCTTATGTTTTTCGATAAACTTTTTCGACGTACTCTCAAATAAGTCAATGATATTAAACTTTCCCTTACTCTCGGCAATTTTCGAAAACAGAAAAACATTAAATAAAATGTCGCCCAACTCCTCTTCGATATTTTTCCAATTTTTGTTTTTCAATTCTACCTCCAACTCTTTAACCTCTTCAACAAAGTGTCCCAAAACTGATTCTGGCGTTTCTTTTCTGTCATTTGGACAGCCGTCTTTATCCATTAATATTTCAACAACTTTGTGTAGCTTGTTAAATTTCATCAAAGTTTCAACTTCCATGATGTTTCGGGATTTTCTGACGGTGATGTCTGAGATTTCTGAAAACTCACCTTTTTTTGTGACGAAATACTTTATTCTATTTTTATCAAAATTAACATTTTCGACAACCTCTTGGATGGTTGTCAAAATTTGTTCGCAATGTGGCGAACCATCTTTCGTTAAAGTATAAACATCATCAATGTCACAAGTTCTTAATATTGTTGAAAGCTTATATCCTAGCAAGCTCGAGTGTGTCATTTCCGGACAAAAAGTATAAACAATTCTACCTTTGGATAATTGCTTGAATAATTTTGGATTTACATCTTTAACGCATGTACCACAAATCAATATTTTGCCCTTGAAATGCGTGGCACTTGATGTCATCAAATTGTGCTCTGTGTTTTTCATAGTTTAATAAAGTATAAAATATTCCTTATTTTTTCTTTTTTTCTTTTTTCAAACATAAAATTTCGCCCAACGTATCGGGATAAGCGAAGTTTTGCGTAGTGAAACGGAGCAAAATTTGGGTGAGGCACGAGCCGAGTGCCGAACCTTTTATCCCGTGTTGTGCGAGGGTGAGCGTAACGCAGTGAAGCGAAAGCGCAGCGTCCC
>JAHJXD010000039.1 GCA_018827685.1 Patescibacteria group bacterium | reverse complement strand
TTAGTTATTGTGTAAAAATATTATTTTTCAGCGTAGATCAGCGTAATTATCAGCGTTTGATCAGCGGAAACTTGGCTTAAAGTATGAATTTTATAAATCACCAAAATTGTGGACAAATAATTTTTACACAGAAACTACTTAACAATTGATTTAGCAACTTTATAAAACTCCTCAATCTTTAGACTCGCGCCACCGACTAACAGGCCGTCAATATCTTCCAAATTAGCAAAACTTTTAACATTTTTAGAATTAATGCTGCCGCCGTAAATTACACTGAAATTTTTACTGACTGCCTGCATGCCGACAATATCATTTAGGGCCAGTTTAATAATTTTATGCGCGTATTCAGCCTCGGCAGGTTCTAAAGCCGTGCTGGTGCCAATCGCCCAAATCGGTTCATAGGCGATAATAATTCGCTGATCGCCGAAAACTTCTATGCCAGACAAAGCCTGCTCAAGCTGCTCGACTAAAACAAAATCGCGCCGATCGGTTTTTCTTTCCTTCAAGCTTTCGCCAATACAAACTATGGGTATTAATTTTTCATTTTTAACAACCGCTCTGACTTTTTTATTTATTATTTCATAATTTTCAGACAAATATTTACGTCTCTCGCTATGGCCTAAAATAACATAACGGCAACCTGCTTCGGCCAGCATCTCCGGCGACACCTCGCCTGTATAAGAAGCTCCGACCTCTTCCCAAAAAACATTTTGCGCGCCTAATTTTATGATGCTGCCTTTTAAAATTTCATTCACCTCTATCAAAAATAAAGTTGACGGGCAGACAACGACTTCGCCTTGATTAAAACCAGCAAATTTTTCTTTAAATTTTTTCGCTAAACTTAAAGTTTCGGCTAAATTCAAATTCATCTTCCAATTAGCAATGATATATTTTTTTAACATATACAATAATTTAAAATTTAAATTAATTACCCTCTTATTATGCTGAACTCATTTCGGGTTATCTGTATTTTTATCTAAAGTAAGCCGTAAAAAATATTTATTTTTGAGGCGAGGACTGTTTGAGCGTAGCGAGTTCCGCAGCGAGAAAATAAATATTTTCTACGGCTTACAGAATAAACCCAATACGAGTTTGCTTTTAATCATTATATCACAATATTACAGGACTGTCGCCCGAACGAATGACACGCGAATGCCATATTGGGCCACAGTCCCACTTATGACTGGTTAGTTAACATTGTGTCAATCGTATCATCTTGATTAAGCCTCTCATAATCAGGCAATTCCTTGATATCATTCAAACCTATAAAACGGATAAAGTCAAAAGTTGCTGTATAGTAAGTTTCATTTTTCTTTTTATCAAATTTACCCTCGATTAATCCCCTTAAAAGCAGATTTCTTAAAATCAAGGCGCAATTTACTCCCCTAATCCTGTCCAAATCAATTTTTGAAACCGGTCCGCGATAAGCGATAATGGTCAAAGCCTCTAAGCTTGGCCGAGACAATTCGCCTGTGGTTTCATCTTTAATAAATTCTTGGATAATTTTGGCATTTTCCGGCGCGCTTACCATCTGATACTTACTGCCGTCTTTAATAATTTGCACGCCAGCTTGACTATTTTTATAGTCAGCCAAAAGTTCATCCGCGCTTTTTACAATTTCTTTTTTACTTGCCTGTCCTGCGGGCAAATCTGCTTTTAATAAATCGGCCAGTTGGCTCGCGGTCATGGGTTTAGCGGAAATGAATAGCAATGATTCAATTTTAGATTTTATGGACATAAATTACTTTTGTCATTTTGTTATATTCTATTTATTTCAATCTCCCCAAACATCTCGCCTTGGGCTGCCATAATATTTCTTTGCTTGATTAATTCGAGCAGCGCCAGAAAACTTACAATTACTTCAGTTTTATTTTTCGCGCCGGCTAAAATATAATTAAAGCTTACTTTTATCTTTTCCAGTAAAATTTGTTGTATGGCTAAAATTTTATCTTCAATATTAATTATTTGTTCTAAGTTTTTTTCTTCTAGTTTTTCAACCGGCCTGATATTTTTAATTATTTCACTAAAAACATTTAACAAATCAGCGGCGGTTAAATTTTTCGGCGGTGAAAAAATATTGGAATTGGCTAAAAACGCTCGGCGGTTAAATTCACGCGCGAAACTAAAACGCTTTTTTCCGATTATAGCCTCAATCTTTTTGGCCGCTTCTAAAAATTCTTTATACATTCTTAATTGATGCTCAAATTCTTGAATCTCCTCTTCGACCTCGCCTTTTAAGAATGGCAAAAGCGCCATGGATTTGATTAATAATAATTTTGCGGCTACGACTAAAAAATCAGCCAGTTCTTCCGGTCCGATACCTTTATAGCTTCTAATATACTCAATGTATTGATCGGCAATTTTAGCCAAACTAATTTCCATGATGTCCAGCTCCTGTTTTTCAATTAGTTTCAAAAGCAAACCTAATGGTCCTTCAAATTTATCTATTTTAAAATTCATAGAGATAATTTCAAAACTATTTCTTCTTGGCTGAATTTTTTTTATTTGATTTTTTCACTAAAACCACTTTTTTCTTAACGCCGAAACTGCCCAACGCCGCGTTTTCCAATTTAACAAAATCTTTTACCGCCATCTCTATTGAATGATTAAAACTGCCTGAAGCAAACACGGCCTTTTTCATTTTAGCCAGCTTCTTTTCCATAATCACGGGCAGTTTGTGCAAGCCGCCAAAAGCGCTCATGGCCCCGGCTTTGATTTTCAACAATTTTTGCATCACTTTCTCGCTCGGAATTTTTACCACCTTGATTTTTTTACCCGCAACCTTGCCCGCAAATTGGGCTAATTTTTTAAAATCAAGATTATGGTCAGCAGGTAATAACACCAGATAGTAATCTTTGTCCGCAATTACCAAAAGCGATTTGACAATTTCATCTAACTTCTTGCTCATAGTCGCGGCCGAGTCATAAGCCGTATACGCGATTTTATGCTCCAAGACATTATGCTTAATCCCGAATTTTTCCAAATATTTAGCTAATTTTTGAGGAAATTTTGTTGTTTTTGCCATAAATTTATAAAGTTAATAATTAATAGTGATTAATATTTTTTAAATTCAATTAATTTTTATATTCAGCTCTTTTAATTGTTTTGCTTCTACTGCGCTCGGCGAATCCATCATAACATCGCGCCCTTTACCGTCTTTAGGAAAAGCGTAAATATCACGTATTGAGTCTAGATCAAGCAGCACCATTAAGATGCGGTCAACGCCCGGCGCGTTGCCGCCATGAGGCGGAGCTCCATATTCAAACGCCCGAACCATGGCGCCGAATTTGTTATCCACTTCTTCCTTAGTATAGCCGGCGATAGAAAAAGCTTTATACATTATTTCCGGCTCATGATTTCTTATGGCGCCAGAAGATACTTCAAAGCCATTTAAAACTAAATCAAATTGCTGGGCTAAAATTTCCAAAGGATTTTTATTTTGGAGCGCCTCCATGCCGCCGTGAGGCATGGAAAAAGGATTATGCCCGAAATCAATCCGTCCATCTTCTGTTTCAGAATAATCATACATAGGAAAATCAACTACCCAACACCAAGCGGCTTTAGTATTATCTTTTAAGCCAAGTTTGGAAGCGCATTCATTTCTAACCGCTCCCAAACTTAAGCAAACTGTTTTCCATGTGTCAGCGCCAAAAAATATTATATCCCCGGCTTTAGCGCCAAAATGTTTAACAATTTTTTGCGCTAATTCATGACCTAAAAATTTCACGATTGGCGACTGCAATTCAAAATTCCCCTCTGCCTTAGAAGTAGGGGCTGGGTGAGATTTAATCACAATATAAGCTAATCCTTTAGCCCCTTTGGTTTTAGCAACTTCGGTTAATTCATCAATCTCTTTACGGCTAAATTTTGCAGCGCCATCAACTTTCATGGCATGAACCACGCCGCCAATCTTAATCGCTTGAGTAAACACAGAAAAACCGCAATCTTTTACTATTTCGGTCACCGGCTTAATTTCTAAATCAAATCTTAAGTCAGGCTTGTCTGTTCCATATTTTTGCATGGCCTTGCGCCAAGGAATTTTTTTAAAACTGCCATCGTCATCTAAAGCAACTAATTTTTTATTGGAAAACTTTTTGGTCACCTGTTTCCATAACGGCTCCATTATTGTCCAAACATCTTCCTGCTCAACAAAGCTCATTTCCATATCCAGCTGGTAAAACTCTCCATAATGTCGATCCATTCTCGGGTCTTCATCGCGAAAACAAGGCGCGATTTGAAAATATTTATCCAGCCCGCCAACCATTAAAAGTTGCTTAAATTGTTGCGGAGCTTGCGGCAGGGCGTAAAATTTACCCGGATAAAATCGCGATGGCACTAAAAAATCTCGCGCGCCTTCGGGCGAAGAATTGGCTAAAATCGGAGTTTGGATTTCAATAAAACCATTGGCTTGAAAATATTTTCTTATCTGCTGAAAAAATTCATCTTTAATCTTTAGTATGGACTGCAGTTTTGATCTTCTTAAATCAACGAAACGATATTTTAAACGCAAAGCTTCGTTAGCGTCGCCGGTTTTTTCTTCATTTAATTCAAACGGCGGAGTTTTTGATTTTGATAAAATTTCTATTTTTTCGCATTCAATTTCAATTTCACCAGTCTTTAATTTTTTATTTATCATATCGTCCGGCCGAGACGCGACTTTGCCTTTTATTTTGATCACCCATTCATGGCGCAATTTATCAGCCTCAGTCAACGCTGACTTGCTTATTTTCGGATCAAAAGTTAATTGCGTTAAACCATAACGGTCACGCAAGTCAATAAAAATCAACCCGCCATGATCACGCCGGCTCTGTACCCAACCGGCGAGTTCAATGGTCTGGCCAGTATTTTTTTTAGTTAATTCGCCGCAAGTATGAGTTCTAAACATAATAGTTTAAAAATAAACTTATAATATTTTTTATCTCCTTTCCTTTATTATTTATTTTAATTTTGCTTAATTTATTAAAATCGTTTTTCTCCGCCAATCTTAATAATTTAACGGAATTTTCGCTAATTGTCAAACCGTTGGGACATTCGATTTTAGCCGAACATTCAGCGCCTATTAAGCCACCGCGCGCTAAATCAAATTTCATGCCAGCCGATAAAATTTTAGCGCGACAGTTAACGCAATAATAAAGTTCTGGCTTATGTCCCAATTTAACTAATAATTTAAAAATAAACAACCAAGATAATAATTCAAAGCTAATTTTATCAGCAGTCGCTCTGTTCAAAACATCTAAAAAATTTTTTAACAATTCGAAAATTTCCTCGTCAGCTTGGCCAACTTTTATTATTTTATTAAAAATTCTAATCGCATGACCAACGGCCGCTAATTTATCTAAATCATTTTTAATATTAAAATAACATTGTTCGCTTGCCGCCGCTCCGGCGTAATCGTACTGCCGGCCGCGCACAGCCATAATGTTGGACAAAGTAATCGGCTCAATATGTCCGACTAATTTTGATTTTATTTTTTTCGTTCCTCTTGCAACTAATTCTAATTTACCTGAATCGCGCGAATATATTATAATTTTGCTATCATCTTCAGAAAAATTTTTCCTATTTAAAATTATAGCTTTTACATTATAAGTTTCTTCCATGTTATATTTTATCTAAATAACTTTGTAAAATTATCATGGCCGCTATGGCATCGCGTTTTGATTTTGTCTTTTTATCGCCAACAAGAGCGTCAGCTTGCTTGCTTGATAATCTCTCATCAACAAATTCAACCGGCACTTTTATTTTATCTTTCAAGTCTGTTATAAAATTATTATATTTTTCATTCATAATTTGTAATTTGTAATTTGTAATTGATACAGGCTTGCCCGCAACCACTACATTTATCTGCTCGCTTGCCACCATCTGCGCCACTTCTTCCACATTCCCCACCACCTTAAATGGCGTAGCAATTTTAGTTTCACTATCGGCTAAGGCCAGGCCGATACGTTTTTCTCCCCAATCAATTCCTAAATATATTTTTGTTAATTTATTATTCATAGCATAAAAAATCAACTGCGTAAGTCCTGTTATAACTTATTCAAACTTCGTTAATATTTCATATCCATTTTCCGTTACTAAAACCGTATGTTCAAATTGCGCGCTTAAACTGCCGTCAGCCGTTAAAATCGTCAAACCGTCCGCGCCGTCTTTAATGCGCCAATCACCGGTGTTAACCATGGGTTCAATGGCTAAAACCATACCCGGCTTTAAAATTATTTTTTTATTATAGTCTAGATCATAGTTAGGAATCTGCGGATCTTCATGTAAATTATAGCCAACGCCATGGCCGACCAAGTCGCGCACTATAGAAAAATTATTAGCCTTAACATATTGTTCAATCGTTTTACCAATGTTATTTAAACTATTACCTGGTCTAACTTGTTTTATGCCCAATGCTAACGCCTGCCTAGTCACTCTAATTAATTTTTGCGCTTCGCGACTAACCTTACCAACAGCTACGGTAGCCGCCATATCAGTATAATAGCCGCCTTTGGCAGGCTTGTCCGCCGTCTTATCCTTCATAGCCTTGGACAAGGAAGCGTAGGATGGAAATTCCATACCTACATCAATATTAATAATATCGCCTGGCTTTAATTCTCGCGACGGTAAAGAGGGCGCGTGCACCACTTCATCATTAATGCAAGCGCACAAAACCGTGGGATAAGGCTTATTATCTTTATCCGATTTAAAACCTTTAAAAGAAGACCGGCCGCCGGCTTTTTTAATTAACACATCGGCCATTTGTTCCAAATGGCCCGTGGTTACGCCCGGCTTTACTTCGGTTATCAATTGTTTTAATATTTGTCCTAAAATTTTCCCGCCTTGGCGCAACAATTCTATTTCGTTGTTTTTTTTAATGGTAATCATGCTTTAGCTGCTTCAACTTCTCCATTATATCATTATGTATTTTAGATATTGGCTGTTCCCCGTTTATTTTTATTAATTTTCCAAATTTCTGCCAATAATTAAGAATTGGTTCGCCAACTTTACGATAGATTTTTAATCTATAAATAATTACTTTCACCTTATCATCGTTTCTTGTAAACAATTTACCGCCGCAAATATCGCAAACGCCCTGGTTAATCGGCGGATTATAAACTAAATGGTAAACCTTGCCGCAAGCGCACACTCTTCTCTGGCCCAAACGTTGCTTAACTTCTTTGTCGCTAACTGCCACTTCAAGAGCATAAACTCGGTCGTTTTTTTTAAGCGCCTTTTTGAATATTGTCAATAAATCATTTAACTGCCGACGATTTCTAGGAAAACCATCAAAAATAAAACCAGAAGTCTTTTGCTTTAAACCTTGTTCAACTAAAGTTAAAATTACCTTATCCGGAACTAATTTACCGACTTTTAAATACTTGTCGGCCAATTTTCCCAATTTAGTTCTATCCGCGATTTCAGCTCGAAATAAATCACCTGTGGAAATTTTTTTCCATTCAGTTTTTTTCGCTAACATTTCAGCTTGCGTGCCTTTACCCGATCCTGGCGGACCGAAAAAAATGATAATAGTTTTAGACATAGTTTATGGGACTGTCCCTTTATAGACCCGGCTGTTTAATACTGACTGAAGGCATTTTTGGCGCGGAATTATTTGGTAATTTACTATCATTATATTGCGAAGCAAAACCGCCTATTTTATCTCCTGCTTTCTTGCTCCGACTAACACCCAAATCTCCCATGATTCCACGTTCCATAACACCGCGCGACCCCACTTCTTTGCCGCCGGCATATTGTTGACTATTAATTGCGCCTGCGCTAATAACCCTGAATTCATTTCTTCTTTCCTGTCTAATACGATTTAAATTTTTTTCTTTTATTTTAGAATCAGTTTGTTTTTTTTCTAAATTACTATTTCCATGGCCATAAACTAACCCGAGTATTTTTTTCCTTTTTCCCAATTGTGAACCTGTTACGCCGGATAATTTTAATGCTTTTTCAAACTGATATTCAGTCATTTTGCCTTTGCCAAGACCAATTAAAGTATTTTTTAAAACACTTCCTCTTTGCACACCTGGTTCAGGCACATTTTTTTTAAAATAAACACTGCCAACTCTACTTAATTTATCTATGCTAAATTTTTTTCTTAACCCCCATTCGCCAAGTTTTTGTGCCATATAGTTATATTGAATAATTATTCTCCAATTTAGATTTATAGAAAAAATAACCCACTGCCGTGAAAGTCACAACCGGCGACAACCAGCTTGGAATATGAAAACCAAAACCATCTAATAGCATAATCATACCTAAGAACAAAATAGAATACATAGCGCCATTTTTTAAGTAAAGATATTTTTTTATCCTTTCAATATTACCAATAGTAAGCTGACGTACCACAACAGCGCCGATGCCGTTTCCGATTAAGATTAGGGGCACAGACAAAGTAAAAGCAAAAGCGCCTAAAACCCCATCAATGGAAAAAGTCGCGTCAATCACTTCAAGATAAAGTATCTTGCTTAAATCTGATAAATGGCTCTGTGATAAATTTTTTTCTCTCTGCTCGGCGTTTTGTTTAAAGCCGTGAGTAATAAAAAAAGCGGTTGAGCCAACGACCGCGCCAAAAGCCATTAAAGGATTTTTACCTAAAGCCAGCCAAACTATAATAGCTAAAATCACGGAAATAACCGAATAAAATCAGACGCCATTTTTATAAAAAAATTTTTCTCCGCGTAAGCCGAAATTTTTTGACTCTAAAAATAGCCAATGAAAAAATAAAAAAATTAAAAATACTCCTCCGCCGATTAGCAGCATGGGTGATGATTTTTCTACGGCTTCAAGCACTCTTGAGTCTGAGGAAAAAGTAGCGGTAAGCGCCTGAATCGGACCTAAGCTCGGAGTAGCCAGCCAGACTATCAACCAAGGCAACAAGCCTCTGATTAAAAAAACCGCGATAATTAACCCCCATAACAAAAACCAACGCCGCGCCTTTGCCTGCATAGTTGAAAGAACCTCGGCATTAATAATCGCATTGTCTATACTGCTAATAACTTCAAATAAACACAAACCGGCAACAATGATAACAATTGAAAACAAATCCATATAGCCTTATGGGACTGTGACCGAATGCCATATTCGGCGACAGTTCCTACATTCCTTCATACTCTCTCATGGTTAACTGCGATTCAATTTGTTTAACAGTTTCAATAACTACAGAAACCACAATGAGCAACGAGGTACCGCCGATAGTAAGGGATTGAATGCCTGTAAAATATCTTAAAATTAAAGGCAAAATGGCGATAACGCCTAAAAATAAGGCGCCGACAAATATAATTTTATGCGTAGTATTGGCTAAATATTCACTAGTATGGCGGCCAGGCCTAATACCTGGAATAAAACCGCCTTGCTTTTGTAAATTTTCCGCGATTTGCGTTGGATGAAAAATAACTTCGGTATAAAAATAAGTAAAAGCAAAAACTAACAAAAAATATAAAATTGCGTAGACTAATTGATTTTGAAAAAAACCAATGATCCACTCGGCCGCGTTAGCGATAAAAGCCGTACGCGCGTGTATAAAAAATTGAGCAATCATGGGCGGAAAAATTACTACTGATATGGCAAAAATAATCGGAATTACGCCTGCCATATTAACGCGAAGCGGCAAATGCGTTGAAGTGCCGCCAAACATCCTGTTACCTCTAATTTGCCTGGCATATTGCACCGGCACATTGCGCTGACCCTCGTTAACTATAACCACTCCGACTATTGTTATTATGGAAATAGCCAGAAAACCTAAAATCATATACAATTTTGACGGGTCAAAAGTAACTATTACTTGCTGAGAGATTTGGAGCAACCCGGAAACTATGCCGGCAAAAATTAACAAAGAAATTCCGTTGCCGACTTTTTTTTCCGTCATTAATTCACCTAACCACATTAAAAAAATCGTACCGGCGGCTACGGTTATAATCATAGTAAATAAATTAAAAGCGCTGATATCGCCCAAAATCAAATGAGATGATCGTCTGAGCAATGTAATCATGCCATAAGCTTCTAACACGGCTAAAGGTACGGTCATCCAGCGAGTCCACATATTAATTTTTTGACGGCCGGATTCTTCTTTATTCATCTCTTCCAATTTCGGAATAATCATGGCCAAAAGCTGAAAAATAATTGATGAAGTAATATATGGTCCAACGCCCATCATGACAATGGAAAAATTTTTCATACCGCCGCCTGCAAAAATATTCATGAGTCCTAAAATTTGATTGGAAGCAAAAAAATCTTTTAGAGCCTGAGCATCAACTCCGGGTATTGGAATATGCGCGGCCAAACGAAAAATAGCTAACATGCCTAAAACAAATAGTATGCTATTGCGCAAATCGCGCGCTTTCCAAATTTGTATTAGCTTATCATACATAAATAATTTAAAAATTTTCACTGCGGATATTAAGGGACTTTAACAGTTAATTAGTTATTGTGTAAAAATATTATTTTTCAGCGTAGATCAGCGTAATTATCAGCGTTTGATCAGCGGAAACTTGACTTAAAGTATGAATTTTATAAATCACCAAAATTGTGGACAAATAATTTTTACACAGAAACTAATTACCAATTTATTTTCCCGCCCATTTTTTCAATCTGCAATTTAGCGCTATGGCTTAATTTAACTCCTTCAAATTCCAAATTTTTTAAAATTAGTTCGCCTTGGCCTAAAATTTTTATTTTTTCTTTATCAGTTCGCACCAAACCGGCCTTAAGTAAGCTGGCGGCGTTAATTTTAGCGTTAGCAGAAAAATTAACATTTAAATCTTGAAGATTAACAACTTGATTTTTAGGCTTGGCTGATTTAAAACCTCTATTTTTTGGCGTAGCAGCCAATATTTGTTTAAAGCCTAGTCTTTTTAATTTATTTCTGCCGCCGCTTCTTGACCTTTGGCCCTTTTGTCCACGAGTACTATAAGAACCATGGCCAGAAGCATTACCTCTGCCGATTCTCTTTTTCTTTTTAACCGAGCCGCGAGCCGGTCTGATTGTATGCAATGATAAAGACATAATAATAATTTAGAGTTTAGAGTTACGAGTTACGAGTTACAAGTTACGAGTTACGAGTTACGAGTTTATTCTGGTTTATTGCTATTTTTCTGTTCATGCTTATCTTTTTTGATTTCCACCCTTTTTAAATTCTTAAACGCCGCAATTGTGCATTTTACATTATTAACTTTATTACCAGCGCCTAATATTTTACTAGTAACATTTTTTATACCGCTTAATTCCAAAATAATTCTAACAGCGCCGCCAGCGATAATGCCTCTGCCCCTTTTAGCCGGTTTAAATAAAATTTTAGCCGCGCCTAATTTCTGATAAATTTCATGAGGAATGGTTTCGTTAACAATCGGTATGTCAATAAAATCTTTTTTAGCTTTATTAACGGCTTTAGTCACGGCGCCGGTAACATCAGCGCCCTTGGCCAATCCGATAGCCACTCTGCCTTTTTTATTGCCAATAGCCACACAAGCCCTAAAACGCATTCTTTTGCCGCCAGCCATAACGCGAGTAACGCGGGCAATATCAATCATTTTTTGTTCAAATTCTTCCGGTAAGCCACCATCGCCTCGGCCGCGGCCAGCGCCTCGTTTGCCTTTAAAATTTCTTTTTCTATCAGAAAAACCGCCGCTATTTTTACCTTCAACCGTTGTCGTTGGCATTGGAATGGTATTATTAACCCGGGCTTGCGCTATTGAAGCTGCTTCTGGCTTTATATTTTCTTGTATTTTATTTTCTTCTTCCATATATTAGCATTACACTTATTTATAAATTCTACTAAAATTTTAAACCACCCTCGCGAGCGCCTTGAGCTAAAGCTTTAACTCGGCCATGATACTTATAACCATTGCGGTCAAACACAACATGGTTAATACCTTTAGCCATAGCTTTAGCAGCAAGTAATTTTCCCAATTCTAAACTTACGGCAATTTTCTTGTCTTTTATTTTAACTTCATTGGCGCTGACACTAACTAAAGTTGTGCCAATTTCATCATTAATGATTTGAGCGTAAATACCGCAATTAGATCTAAAAACGCTTAGTCTTGGGCAAACAGCCGTGCCGCTAATTTTTGCTCTTACTCTGCCTTTTCGCCTAAGTCTTTTATTTTGTTTGATTTTATATTGATCTTTCACAAAATTTTTTATAAATTAATAATTTACATTATGGGACTGTCCCATTACTTTTCAGTCTTACCAGCAGTCTTGCCAGCCTTACGTCTTAATATTTCATAGTCATATTTAATACCTTTACCTTTATAAGGTTCTGGTTTTCTAATCTTTCTAATTTGAGCCGAGACTTCGCCGACTAATTGCTTATCAATGCCATTAATAATAATGATATTGGCCTGAACTTCGACTTTTATGCCGACCGGCAAATTATAAATTACCGGATGTGAATAACCGACATTTAGAGTTAATTTATCGCCGCTAACAGCCGCTTTATAGCCAACGCCGTTAATTTCTAATTTTTTAGTATAAGTTTCATTAACTCCAATTACCATATTTTTGATCAAACTTCTAAACAACCCCCATAATGCTTTATTTTTACCAATAGTTTGGTCATCAATAGACAATATAATTTCTTTATCGGTTATTGCTGTTTTTATAATTTCATGCATTTTAGTTTTAAGCTCGCCCTTCGGACCCTTTACAATCATAAAACCATTATCAAGCCAAGCTCTGGTTCCTGCCGGCAATTCAATTGGTAATTTTCCTAATCTGGACATAAGTTTATTATTTATTTATAAAATCTACCCAAATCTTAATATCAACAAATCCGCTGCGTAAGTCATGTTAATATATTTCGCAAATTACTTCCCCGCCAATACATTGCTTTTTAGCTTCTTTATTGGTCATTAAACCGCGCGACGTGGAAATAATCGCTATACCTAAATTATTTAAAACTCTTGGTAATTCATTTTTATTGACATAAACCCTGCGTCCTGGCGTACTTATTTTCTTTAAACAAGTAATCGCGGGTCGGCCATCTATATATTTTAAATCAATCTTGATTTCATTAAAAATTGAACTTAAATTCTTCTCGCCTTTAGTTTTAACAATTTCAATTTTTTCCACCCAGCCGCCAGCTTCTAATATTTTGGCTATACTGTACTTAATTTTACTCATAGGTAAAACAACCGTTTGAATGTTTACGGCTTGAGCGTTTCTTATTCTTGTGAGCATGTCTGCTATTGGATCCGTCATAGTGTTTATATTTAGTATTTTGTATACATTTATTACTACCAGCTTGACTTGGTTACTCCTGGTATGTCAGTATTACTGGCTAATTCTCTAAAACAAATGCGACAAATACCAAAATCTCTCATAAAGCCATGGTTGCGGCCGCAACGCCAACAACGTCTGACAATTCGGGTAGAAAACTTTGGTGTCTTTTTTGATTTTACTATTAATGCTGTTCTGGCCATAAATATTATTCCGCTTTAAACGGAAACCCCATTAATTTAAATAATTCCAAGCCTTGCTCGTAAGTTTTAGCGGTTGTGGAAAGACAAACTTGAAGGCTATGAATATTGTCCACCTCATCGGCTTTAATTTCCGGAAAAGCAATATGTTCTTTAAAGCCTACGGCTAAATTACCATGGTTGTCCACTTGTTTAGCGCTAATACCTCTAAAATCCCTAACTCTGGGAAAAGTTATATTAATTAATTTTTCCGTAAAATTAAACATCCTTTTGCCGCGTAAAGTTACGGCTACGCCGATAATCATGCCTTTTCTGGTTTTAAAAGCGGAAATTGATTGCTTGGCTTTGGTTGTTATAGGCTTTTGCCCGCTAATTCTCTCTAAACTGCTAATAACGCCATCGACAAAATTTTTATCTTTAGCATTTCTACCCACGCCAGAATTAATTACTACCTTGGTCAATTTGGGCACGGCCAGCAAATTCTTATAACCAAATTTGTCAGCCATTTTCTTCACTATTTCTTTTTTATATTTTTCCCTTAAATTCATATGAATCTCACATCTCATAACTTATAACTCGCATCTCAAATTTATTAACGCATTTTGAGTTACGGGTTACGAGTTACGGGTTACGGGTTGCGGGTTGCGAGCTACGGGTTACGAGATTTTAATCCATCACTTGCTTACATTTTTTACAAACTCTAACTTTCTTTTTTTGTTTAATGTCATTTTTTTTCATCACTTCCAAATATTTATAAGCAACCCTGGTTGGTTTGTCGCATTTAGAACAAACTAAAATAACATTTGATAAATTAAGCGGCGCTGGAAATTCTATTCTTTGCCCCTTTTCTCCCTGCTTTCTCGGCCGCATATGCTTAACTAAAAGATTTAAACCTTCAACGCTGGCTCGATTAGCTGATTGAAAAACCTGCAACACTTTTCCAGCCTTGCCTTTATCTTTTCCAGCTAATATTTTAACTTTATCGCCTTTTTTTATTTTCATAAATACATAAAAATTAACTACAACACTTCTGGCGCTAGCGAGGCAATCTTTAAAAATCCCATTTGTTTTAACTCTCTAGCCACCGGACCAAAAATTCTTGTGCCCTTAGGCTCTTTTTTTTCTTTATCTATAATTACGCAAGCATTTTCATCAAAGCGAACATAAACACCGCTCGAACGTCTAATTTCTTTTCTGGTTCTGACTATAACAGCATGCACCACGTCGCCTTTTTTAATAGCAGCATGAGGCGCGGCTTCTTTAACCGCGGCAGTAATTATTTCTCCTACTCGGGCGTAGCGTTTTTTATAGCCTCCGAGCACCCTAATACACATAACGCTTTTGGCGCCGCTATTATCCGCGACTTTTATCATTGTCTGTACTTGTATCATATGTTAAACATTAGACTTATATATCATGCGCCATCTTTTATCTTTGCTTAATGGACGACATTCTAAAAACTGCGCTTTATCTCCGACTTTATATAAATTTTTTTCATCATGCACTTTATATTTTTTATTGACCTTATATCTTTTCTTATACATTGGGTGCACTTTTACCGATTCAACCGAAACGACTCTGGTTTTATTCATTTTATCGCCTACCACTACGCCATTAAATTTACGTTTGATGATTTCTTTTTTAAAATTGTCTTGCTTAATATCTGCCATATAATTAATTTTTCTTGCTTAATAATGTTAAAACTTTAGCAATTGTTTTTTTTATCACTCTAATTTCTCTAACATTTTTTAATTGTTTATTCGCATCTTTAAAACGCAAATCTCTCAATTTATCGCGAGATTCTCCTAAAAATTGCTTTAACTCTTTTTCGGTTTTACTTTTTAATTCTTTAAAATCCATATTTATAGGGTAGAAAAACTATTTTGTTATTTTAAATTTTTACTTTTCTATCTGTATTTTTATCTAAAGTAGGCTGTAAAAAATATTTATTTTTGAAGCGAGGACTGTTTGAGCATAGCGAGTTCCGCAGCAAGAAAATAAATATTTTTTACGGCTTACAAAGTAAGCCCAATATGAGTTCATTATTCTACACTCTTATAACTTAATTACATACTTACATTTAACCGGCAACTTATATGCGGCCATTTTCATAGCTTGCTTAGCCTCGGTTTCGCCAATACCAGCCATTTCAAACATTACCATGCCAGGTTTAACTATGGCAACATAATGATCAACCGCGCCCTTGCCTTTACCCATAGGAATTTCTCCGCCCTTAGCAGTTACCGATTTATCAGGAAAAATTCTAATCCAAATTTTTCCACCCTTTTTAGTATATTTGGTTAAAACTTTTCTAGTTGCTTCAATCTGCCTTGAAGAAATCCAACAAGCTTCTAAACTCTTTAGCCCATAATCGCCAAAACTTACGCTAGTCATACGGGTGGCTTTTCCGCCCCTTTTGCGCTTATGCATTTTTCTCCATTTTACTTTCTTTGGCATTAACATAACCAACAATTTAAAGGGACTGTCCCTTAAAAGTAATTATTTATTTTTCTCTCCGACAATCTCGCCTTTACCAGCTTCCTCTTTCTTAAACACATCTCCCTTATATATCCAAAATTTTATACCAATAGCTCCATAAGTAGTTCTGGCCGTAGTTTTAGCAAAATCAATATCAGCTCTTAAAGTATGCAGCGGAACTTTACCTGAAGTTAACATTTCCGTGCGAGCAATTTCTGAACCATTAAGCCGACCGCTAACAACAACTTTAACGCCTAAAGCGCCAGCTCGCTCTACCTTATTAATTGCTTGTTTCATAACTCTTCTAAACGGCATTCTTTTTTCAATATCAATCGCCATGGCTTGAGCAATAATCATACTGCTTAAATTTGGTCTGTCAAATTCCGTAATATTTAAATTTATATCAGCTAATCGAAAATTTTTTAAAAATTTATCATGCAGTTTCTTTTTTAAATCTCCGGCGCCGCTGCCGCCGCGACCGATGATAACCCCGGGCTTAGCCGTAAAAACTCCAATAGTAACTTTATTACCGCTTCTTTCTATGTCAACTCGATCCAGTCCGGCTTCACGCAATTCATTAAATAAAAACTTTCTTATTCTAATATCCTGTTCCAAACATTTAATCATATTTTTGCCCGTACTAAACCACTTAGACGACCAAGTCCTGGTAATATTTAATCTAATAACTTTTGGATTTACTTTGTGCCCCATATTGATTCAATTACGAATTAGCAATTATCAATTACGAATTAATTAAATATTTTATAATTTGTAATTCGTAATTTAAAATTGTTAATTGATTTTTTATCC
>JAHJXD010000038.1 GCA_018827685.1 Patescibacteria group bacterium | reverse complement strand
TAGGGAAGCAAGGAATAAACAAATTCTAGCTTCCCTTTTAATTTTTCATCTCAATCTTATCCTTGTTGGCTGCGGGACCTGGATTCGAACCAAGATAACATCCTCCAGAGGGATGTGTCCTGCCATTAGACGATCCCGCAATACATCTCATGGGACTTTATCCGCGACACGGTAAAAAAACAGATTTAACTCACAACTTTCCCTCCAAAAGTTTTTAATAAATTATCAATCATATTCCCCTGCTCGCCTTGCGCCGGTTCTGGCTGTTTTTTCAAATTTATTGGTTCGTCCGACATTAATTTATTCAATACCACTTCCAAATTTTCATCTATGATCGCTTCAACCATGATCGGCGCGCCGTAAACCTGATGCAGAACTTTTTCTATAATATTTTTTATGGCAATTTCGCTGACTCTATCTTTATGAAATCTATATTTAAAAGCTAAACAAAGCTGATTGCCGCTTAAGCTTCGTGGCTGGCAGACGCGCAAAATAAATGATAAAGAATGATTGTACTGCTTAACTTTGGCTAAAACTTCATTCCATTTTTCTTGAATTTGGCTGTAAGTAAAATTTACTGGCTCACTGGTTTCAACTGATTTTTTTTCTTCTATTTTAACCGCGGTTGGTTGACTCTTGGGCTGATTAAATTTTGAACCACCCATAAAACTTTGGCTAACGCCAAGCGAACTTCTAACCGTGGCTGTAGACGCGCAAATTTCAGCAATAGCCATTTCTAAAGATAGATGCTGAATGAAATCTACTTTTATTTCACTTAAAACTTTAATAAATTTTTCTAACAACTTCAGCGTCTGCTCAACAGTTAATTCCTGCGCAATCTTATTTATTTTTAATTCAAACGTTTCGCCAAGCTCAATTGATAATTTATTTACCAGCTCTGGACTTATTTTTGCGAGCATTAACTTACGCAAAATTTCAATTAGGTCTTTAACAAATATTTTAAGATCAACTCCGTCATCTATTAATTTATTAATTAATCTAATGCCTCCTGCCGCGTCTTTTTTTATTAAAAATTCAAGTAAACTCATAACTTCGTTGATATCTGAGCGCGGAATGACTAGGTCAGCTTCAGCTTGTGTTATTTTCGCGCCGCCGATGGCGATAATTTGCCCGAGCAAGCTTTCCGCATCTCGCATATGGCCGTCAGCATGGCGAGCAATAGCTTCTAAAATTTCTTTATCAATCTTTATTTTTTCCGCTTGAATTATGTAAGTTAATTTTTTAACCACGTCATTAACGCCGATTCTTTTAAAATCAAAACGTTGACAACGCGAAATAATTGTAGTCGGAACTTTATGCGCTTCAGTCGTACATAAAATAAAAATTACATCAGCAGGAGGCTCTTCAATAACTTTTAAAAGCGCGTTAAAAGCCTGAACCGAGAGCATGTGCACTTCGTCAATGATAAAAACTTTATATTTTGCGCGCGACGGCGCCACGCGAACGTTGGCGATTATATTATCTCTCACATTATCCACGCCTGTGTTTGAAGCCGCGTCAATTTCAATAATATCCAAAGCCATTCCGTTGGTTATTTCTTTACAACTCAAGCAGGCGTTGCATGGATCGGCTGAATCGCTTTTACGCTTCTCGCAATTTATTGATTTTGCTAAAACTCGAGCCAGAGTGGTTTTGCCAACAGCGCGCGGACCACAAAAAAGATAAGCATGGGCGATTTTATTGGTCTTAATTTCCTGCTCCAAGGTTATTTTTATGTAATTTTGACCAACCACTTCGGTAAAATCCTGCGGTCGATATTTTCTATATAATGTTAGCATAATCTTAAAATTTTTAATTCTCTAGTGACAGTCCCTTAGACGATTTTCTTTACTATATTCTCCACTGCCGCCCATTTTGACTCGCCGTTTTTCGGCACTAATATGACGACTTCGTCATTGCTTTCGCCTTTGTAATAAGTTACACTGGCGGTTAAGAGCCGCCATTTTTGCCCATCAGCTAAAGCAAAATACTCGCCTGCCACAGAGCGCTCTAAAACACCGACCACGCGAGCCCGTTCAATCGGTCCAATTTGTTTATAAACGAAAGCTCCTGTCGCTGTAATAATAAGTTTTAAAATATCGCCTTCAACCAATTTTGACTTTGAGGAATAGTTGGCAGGCACGCTATATTGTTTGCCGTCCGGCCCAATCATATTTTCTCCATCAAAAACACCTTCAATAATCTTAGTTTCGCCTAAATTTTCTTCATTTGATTTAAAATTATCATCGCTTAGCTGCGCGATCCTAATAGAAGCTTCGTCTTCCACGCTTAAAAAATTAGTTAATAACTGAATTAAGCGCTCATTGTTTTCTTTAATATTATATAAAAGTTTTTTGGCTAAAATCATTTTTGATTTAGCAATAGTAATATTGTCTTCTTTTTTCAACTGTTTAAGCGGATCCGCATTTAAACATTCTATATCTTCCAAATCTTCCAATTTTTCAGGTTCATTTTCCAGAAACAAATCATCATCTATATTTTTATGTTGGTTTGACATAAATTTTTGTTTTAATTATTTTTTTTATTTTTCCGCTTGTTTGATTCTGCTAAAAATCTCCGCTTCAATTATATTCCGATCTTGCCCATATTTAAGCCTGGACAGAGATTTAATTTTTGCAGCCAAGTCTTGCCTCTTAACTCCTGGCAACGGCCAAACGGTTGACATGGAAAAGGGCCGAGAGGCTGTGTTATCTACTAATAATTTAACATAAGTCGTATATTTTTCAATATTAATCAAATCATATTGATTAAACACTGGCGCAAACTCTTTAGCCATGGTTTCCGCGTCTTCTGACCCGATTTTAAATAACAGCCAAGTTCCCACATTGCCGAAAACCGCATTTTTAATGGAAGTATCTTGATTTTTTACCAACTGACCTAAATATTGATGCGCGATAATTAAATTTAAATTATATTTTCTGGCTTCACTTAAAATTGAAGTAACCGAATCCGTGGTAAAATTCTGAAATTCATCAATATATAAATAAAAATCAACTCTTTTTCCCTGCGACATATCTGTACGCGATAAAGCCGACATTAAAATTTTTCCGACCAATATCATGCCTAATAAATGAGCGTTCATTTCACCGATTAAACCTTTGGATAAATCGACTAATAAAATTTTTCTTGAATCCATAACATCGCGCAAATTAAACGAACTTTTTTGCCGGGCGATTATCGGTCGCATTGTATCATTAGAAATAAACGAAGTCAATTTTGAAGTTATATAAGGAACGACATTGGCTAGAGCCGCTTCGCCGCCGGCCTTTTCCGCTTCTTTGCGCCAGAAATCAACCACAGTCGGATCTTTGCATTTTCCCAGTTTCATTTTCCTAAATTCCGAGTCGGCTAAAACTTTTGGTATTTCCATTAAGGTCGAGCCACTGTCTAGATCAGACATAATCAGCAACATGGCGTTTCTCATATATTGCTCGAAAATCGGTCCGCCGGTCGCTTTCAAGTCATACAATTTATCAAAAATCTTGATCATTTCATTAATGACAAAAGTTTTTTGTTCAGGATATCGCGGATCGAATTCAAGTAAATTTAAGGCCAGCGGCCTTTCAATATCAGCTGGCGCGAATAAAATAACATCGTCCGCGCGTTCAGGCGGGACGCGGCTGATTATATCATCAATCAAATCTCCGTGCGGATCAATTACGCAAACGCCTTCGCCGTTAATAATATCTTGAATTGCCATGGCAGCGAGCAAGACTGATTTTCCCGCGCCAGATTTACCAATAATATAAGTATGCCGCCGCCTATCTTCGCGTTTCATTTTGATTTCCGTGGTTATGCCGCGATAAATATTTTTTCCCAAAATAATTCCTTGATTCGGAATATTGGAGGGCGCGGACGAATATTTAGCCAAAAGCCACAAAATATTCGGCGTTTCCGCGCCGGAAAGCGGCGGATGATAAAGGCTAGCCAGCTCTTCGGTGTTTAAAATCAAACCTAAACTTGGCTTAAAGCGCCTATAAATAAAATCTTTAACTAAAAATTTTTGAATATAATTATTGTAAAAAGGAATTTTATTACTAAAAATATTGCCGTATTGATAATAATTATACTGGCTAAACACGCTAATCATGTTATTCAAAAAAACTTTGGCCCGAGGCAAATCTCGGGCGCTAGCCACTATTCTGATATTAACATCAAGACCGGCTTTAGAATTTTTTTCTTCAATTAATTTCAAAACTTCCTGTTCCATGGCTGTTAAGCGGTTTTCTTTTTCCGGCTTGCGGGCTTGCGCGTTTGGCTTGGCAGTATTAATTAAGTCGCTGAAAAATATTAAAATTTTAGAAAATAAGTTCGATGATAAAGCCTCTGATAATTTTTTGCCCTGATTAACCGATGAAACTACCTGATTAACTTTATTATGCCATCCTGGACTAGAACTTCTAACAACATATTGTATGGCCAAACTCTCATCTTCTCCTAATTTTGACATGGCATTAACCAAAGAATTTATCGGATCAGCTTCCATTTTATTATAAGTTTTTAGAGGAAAAATAAAACTGCGCCTGGTTTTAATAAAACTGGCTACGGTTTTGCCGCGAGCGCTAAAAATATTATAATCAGGGACCTGTTCTAAAACCGCTTCTGGATAAAAGGCTTGAATTTGCTGTTCAATGTAGCGGCCCATGGCGATAGGAGCGACAACGTAAAAACAGATATATTTATGATTAGCCACGATTTCAAAAGAAAAATGGTCATTTCGACCGATTAACCAAGTAAAATTTTTATACCATCTCTCAGCCTTCAAACCGCCAATAGCTTTAAAAATAGTTTCGCCGCGGGAAATTTCTTCACGCAAATGCTGTAAATAATTCTGAGTATTTTGCTGCTCTTTTTCATTGGGCTTTTCTTTGGGTACGCGCAATAAATAAATTACATGATCATGGTATTTTGAATTTAAAGCCAATAGCAAAATAATTTTTCTTAAAATAAAAAGTAAAATTATAAACACAACGGCCACCAATAAATAAATCAGCCAACCGTCAATATTGACGTTTAAACTTATGTTGTTAATAACTTGGGTATTTTGACCGGACAAGCCATAGTCCATATAAAATAAAATGACAAATTTTTAATTTTTTATCTTAACAATCTCGTCTGCTTTAATTTTTGCTTCTTGCTCTAAAAAATATTTATTCATTCCTGGAATTAAAGACAGCCATTTTTTTATTAATTTAATAATCTTACTGATATTTATTTTAGTTTTGGTTAATAATTGATTTATTTTATTGGCGGTTTGCTCGCCCTTTATTTTAAACTCCAGACGTTTTGACGGCGCTAAACTCAAATATATTTCCGCTAAATCTTCAGCCAAAATACTTTCAACCTGCTTTTGCTGTTTGGCTTGCGGTTCCATAACGCCAACTGTTGGGCCGATCACAGGCATTGGCGCGGCACTGACCGCTTGCTCAATTTTAAATTGCTCCCTAACTTCTTTAAAATTATCCTTGCTTTCATCTTTATTTATATCTTCCAATTTTTGTTTTAATTTTTCGCCATCGGATAAAGGCTGTTCATCTAACGACAAAATTTTATCAGCTGTTATTTTCAATTTAATATCTGCCATATAATTAAAAATTACTTATGAACTCATTTCGGGTTATCTGTATTTTTATCTAAAGTAAGCTGTAAAAAATATTTATTTTTGAAGCGAGGACTGTTTGAGCGTAGCGAGTTCCGCAGCGAGAAAATAAATATTTTCTACGGCTTACAGGTTAAACCCAATATG
>JAHJXD010000037.1 GCA_018827685.1 Patescibacteria group bacterium | reverse complement strand
TTTTAATTATAAGCCATGAATATTCAATATGGATGATGTCAGCTGTTTCGCAAGGTTTTGATGAAAAACAGTCTGCTGAAATAAAAAAAACTGACAATGATTTTATTTTGGCGGGCAAGATGATGGAATTAAATTTTTTTTCATTGCCGCATAATGATAATTATGTTTTAGATTTTCATAGGCCGTATATTGATAAAATAGAATTTTTATGCGAAAAGTGCGGAAAAACGATGAAAAGAATATCAGAAGTATTTGATTGTTGGGTTGAATCAGGTTCAATGCCTTTTGCTCAAATGCATTATCCTTTTGAAAATAAAGAAAAATTTGAAGCTAATTTTCCAGCGCAATTTATTAGCGAATATATTTCGCAAACAAGGGCTTGGTTTTATGTAATGCATGTTATAACCACCGCCTTGTTTGATTCCAGCGGTTATGAAAATGTTATTGCCACAGGCGTAATTTTAAATGAAAAAGGAGAAAAATTAAGCAAATCAAAAAAAAACTATCCTGACCCATGGAAAGTGATTCATGAATATGGAGTTGACGCTTTGCGTTTTTATTTAATGAGTTCAGGGCTTATGCAAGCGGAAAATTTATTTTTTAATGAACGGGATTTAAGAGATGTTTTTAGAAAAAATATTATGATTCTTTGGAATGTTTATAAATTTTATGAAATATATCAAGAAGAAGCGAAAAGTCAAAAGGTAAAAGTTAAAAATGAAGAATATTTAACGCCGCAAAGCGAAAATATTTTGGATAAATGGATTTTGGCCAGGCTGAATGTTTTAACTAAAGAAGTAACCGAAAATATGAAAAATTATAATTTGCCTAAAGCAACAAGGCCGATTAGCGATTTTATCAATGATTTTTCTACTTGGTATATTAGAAGGTCGCGCGATAGGTTTAAATTAAATAATGGCGGCCAAGAAGAGGCTGTAGAAACAACAAGGTTTATTTTATTAGAATTATCTAGAATTATTGCTCCAGTTATGCCGTTTATAGCCGAAACCATCTGGCAGAAAGTAGCCGGTTATAATTTTAAACATGAAAATAAATCCGTGCATTTAACCAGTTGGGCGGAATATAATGATCCGATGGAACAAAAAGATTTGGAAATTATAAAACAAATGGAAGAAGTTAGAAAAATTGTGGAATTAGGATTAAATGCCAGAGATAAGGCTGGAATAAAAGTCAGGCAAATGCTTAATCAATTAAAAATTACGAATTACAAATTACGAAAAGAATATAAAAATTTAATTACGGATGAATTAAATGTAAAAAATGTGGTTTCAGAACAAGGTTATGGAGAATTAAAAGTTGATTTGGATACTGTAATAACCGATGATTTAAAACTTGAAGGTTTGAAGCGAGAAATTGTTCGTCAGGTTAATATGATGCGTAAACAAGATGGGCTGACTATTAAAGATAAAATTATTTTAAACTGGCAAAGTGAAAGTGGTTTAATTAAACAAGTTATGGAAAAGATGAGCGAGGAAATTAAAAAAGATACATTATGCGAAAAAATAATTAATAGTGACATGGAAGAAAAAAGTGAAATAAAAATTAACGAAGAAAAAATTATGTTAGAGGTGGTATGCCAAAAGTAAAAGCCTTAGTTCTATTATCAGGCGGATTAGACTCAATTCTGGCGGCGCGCATTTTAATGGAACAAGGCGTCGAAGTAACAGGACTAAGCTTTAAAAGTAATTTTTTTGATACTGGTAAAGCCAAAAAATCAGCCGAGCAATTGGGCATAAAATTAATTGAAATTGATTTTTCCGATGAGCATTTGGAAGTGGTAAAAAATCCAGCGCATGGGTATGGGAAAAATATGAATCCATGCATTGATTGCCACGCTTTAATGCTTAAAAAAGCTAAAGAAATAATGAATAACCTCCCCACCCCCACTTGTAAAGAGGGAGAATATGATTTTGTGGCTACTGGCGAAGTTTTAGGGCAAAGACCAATGTCGCAGCGCAGAGATGCTTTAAAAATAGTAGAAAAAATTTCCAGGCTAGAAGGCAAATTAGTCAGGCCTATGTCGGCAAAATTACTTGATGAAAGCGAGCCGGAAAAACAAGGAAAATTAATTAGAGGTAAATTATTAGATATTAGCGGACGATCGCGGAACAGGCAATTGGAGTTGGTAAAAAAATATGGTATAAAAGAATATGCCAGTCCTGGTGGCGGTTGCCTTTTGACTGATCCTGAATTTAGCAAAAAATTGCTTACAATGCTTGAATGTTGGCCAGATTGCAATGGTAATGATATTGAGTTATTAAAATGCGGTAGAGTTAATTGGGTAAAAAGTGAAAATGATAAAAACATTTTGTTAGTAATCGGGCGCGATGAAAAAGATAATGAAAATTTGGAAAAATTAGCAGGGATTGGAGATATAATCATACAACTGGTAGATGAAAATGGGCCGACCAGCCTAATTAGAAGTAAAATATTAAGTATAATGGAAAGAGAAATTAGAGAAATTAATGTGCCGGAAGAATTAAAAATGAGCGAGCTGAAATTTGGAGAAAAAAAGAGTGAAGAGGAAATTATTGAATTAGCGGCTAGGTTTACTGGATATTATGCAACTAAATCAAGAGGGAAAAAAATAAAATTAAAAATACATAAAGTTTAACTAGTTATTGTGTAAAAATATTATTTTTCAGCGTAGATCAGCGTAATTATCAGCGTTTAATCAGCGGAAACTTGGCTTAAAGTATGAATTTTATAAATCACCAAAATTGTGGACAAATAATTTTTACACAGAAACTAACTAAAAGTTATTTCATCACTGACGCTTTTTGCAATGACATTTATAATAATTAATAACAGTCCCAGTACTGTTAATAAACAAAAAATCTATGAAAAAAGCTCTTATCATTCTGGCGATTGTTGTCGCTATCCTGGCGCTTTATGCTTGGGGAATTTACAACAAAATGATTGTGGCTAACGAAGGCGTGGATAATATGTGGGCGCAGGTTGAAACCCAATATCAAAGACGTTTTGATTTAATTCCAAATTTGGTTAATTCGGTTAAAGGCGCTATGGCGCAAGAACAAAAAGTTTTCGGCGATTTGGCTGACGCGCGCACTCGTTATTCAGGCGCCGCAACTGTTAATGAAAAAGTCGATGCCGCGACGCAAATTGAAGGCGCTTTAGGTCGATTACTCGTAATTATGGAAAATTATCCGCAGTTAAAATCCGTGGAAACCGTGCAAACGTTGATGGTGCAATTAGAAGGTACGGAAAATAGGATCAGTGTAGAAAGAAAAAGATTTAATGACGTGGCGCGCGATTTCAATGTTATGGTAAAGCGCATTCCGGCTAAATTGTTTGCCAGGATGTTCGGTTTTTCGGAAAAAACTTATTTTGATGCCGCGACCGGAGCGGAAAATGCTCCAGCAGTGAAGTTTTAAATTTGCAGTTGATTAGCTAAAAAATGAAAAAAATAATTATAATTCTATTGTTATTTTTTGCCTGTCCTGCTTTGGCTTATTATAATCTTGGACAACCCAGCGGTTTTGTCAATGATTATACAAATACTTTTACACCAGAACAAAAATCAGCATTGGAAAATAAAATATCACAGTTTAATCAAGAAACCAGCAATGAAATTGCCGTGGTTTTAATCGCAAGCCTTCAAGAAGATACGATTGAAAATTTTGCGGTTAAATTATTTGAAGATTGGCAGATCGGCAAAAAAGGCAAAGATAACGGCGTATTAGTGTTAGTAGCTAAAGAAGATAGAAAAATGCGTATTGAAGTCGGCTATGGTTTGGAAGGCGCTTTAACCGACGCGCAATCTAATTGGATTATAAATCAGGTGATGCAACCGGCTTTTCGCGCTAATGATTTTTACCACGGATTAGATAAAGCGGTTGATCAAATCATGGCCGCGACTAAAGGTGAATATGTGCCGAGCGACAGCCAAGCCGCTAGTCAGGGCAGTGGCAACAAAAAATCTTCGTTTAATTGGGAATTTATTTTTTACATGGTTATTTTCGGTTTTATCTGGCTGTCTAGTGTTTTAGGCAGGAGTAAATCTTGGTGGGCAGGAGGTATTATTGGTGCGGTTGTCGGCGTAGCTTTAATTTTCATTTTTTCTTGGATAGTCGGCTTAATAGCCACATTAATTTTAACGTCGGTCGGCTTGTTGTTTGATTATGTAGTTTCTAAAAAATATCAGGCTGGAAAAGCCGCGGGCCATATTCCTTGGTGGATTGGCGGCGGACGTGGCGGACGCGGCGGTTTTGGCGGCGGTTTTGGAGGCTTTGGCGGAGGATCTTCGGGCGGCGGCGGGTCAAGCGGAAGTTGGTAAAATAAAAAGTAGGGGCAATTCACGAATTGCCCTGCAAGAAATTCAGAAAAAAATAATTAATTTTTAAATTTATGACTACACAACAAATTTATGAGTTAGCGATTCAAATGGGGATTAATGCTGATTTACGAGGCAAGGAAAAAGTAAAAAAATATTTGGCGCGCGCTAAAAAAAATTATGAAGAGTTAAGCGCTAAAGCTAAAGAAGAATTTGATAAAGAAAAATTAATCAATCCTTATAGCGACACCAGAATTTTAATTGATTTAAAGAAAAAAAATATTAAAAAAATTATGATTGGGGTGGACATGGAAGGCGCGGAATTGCTTTTAGCGGAAAAACTGGGTGTTGATTTGGTAATTGCCCATCATCCCTGCGGCAAGGCTTTAGCTGATTTACACAGCGTAATGGATTTACAAGCAGAGGTTCTGGCGGATTATGGCGTACCGATTAATATTGCCGAGTCGGTTATAAAACTGAGAATCGCTGAAGTTAGCCGTGGCATTTCGCCGAGAAACCATAATCGCGCTGTAGATATGGCTAAAATTTTAGGTTTGGATTTTATGTGCGTTCATACACCGGCTGATAATTTAGGTGCTAATTTTTTGGTTAAAAAAATTAAAAAAGATAATCCGGAAACCGTTGGTGAAGTAATTGAGATGTTAAAAGAAATACCGGAGTTTAAAGCAGCCGTGCAATATAATGCCGGTCCGAAAATTTTTGTTGGTTCGCCAGAAGCAAGTTGCGGCAAAATAGCCATTACCGAATTTACAGGCGGCACTAGCGGTTCTAAGGAAATGTACGAGAAAATTGCCCAGGCTGGCATTGGTACAGTTATTGGTATGCATATGGGAGAAGAGCATCGGAAAGAAGCGGAAAAATATCATATTAATGCAGTTGTTGCCGGGCATATAGCATCAGATTCATTAGGTTTAAATTTATTTTTGGACGAACTAGAAATAAAGAATTTAGAAATTATTCCTTTGTCCGGGCTTATTAGGGTAAAACGAAAAAAATAAATATTGGATAAATAATAAAATTATGTCTAACAATCAATCCATTAAAGATCTGTTTAGCGACGCGTCTGGACAATCTCTTAATGATCAGAGCCCGGCGGCTAAGTTTATTGTTGAAGAAAAAAAAATGAAAATTAAAGAATTGGAACGATTAACCAAGCAAGCTGCCCAAGCTTCTGGCTTGCCATATATTGATTTAGTTGGTTTTTCTATTAGTCCTGAAGCTTTGATTTTAATTGATGAAACAGAAGCCAAGGCACTCGAGACTTTGTGTTTTTTTTATAATGGCGCAAATATTCATTTGGCTAGTTTGGAGCCGCAAGATGAAAAGGTGTTAGCTTTAGCTAAAAATTTGTCAAAAAAATATTTTTCAGAAATCAGTATTTATTTAATTACCGAAAATAGTTTTAAGTATGGTCTGGAAATGTATAAAACTATACCTATGGCCAGAGAAGTCGTCAGGGGCGTTAAAATTACAGAGGAAGAATTAAATAAATATGGGGAGAAATTTTCAAGTTTTAAGGATTTGCAAGCAGAAATAAATCAGGCGCAAATTACCGAAATCGTCACCATGATTATGGCTGCGGCCATAAAATCAGATTCTTCGGATATCCATATTGAAGCTGAAGAAAAATTAATAAAAATTAGGTTTAGAATTGACGGCGTTTTGCATGATGTAGCCACCATAAATAAATCGTCTTGGGAGAAAATAATTTCCCGCATGAAGCTTTTAGCTGCGGTGAAAATCAATGTGATCAATAAGCCGCAGGATGGTCGCTTGTCAATATATTTAAAAGATGATCGTGTTGATATTAGAGCCTCGTTTTTACCTACTAATTTTGGCGAAAGCGTGGTCATGAGACTTTTAAGATCTAGCTCGGTAGGTTTAGAATTTAAAGATTTGGGAATTCGCGATCGAGCCTTTAATCAGTTAAAAAGAGAAATTGAGCGGCCTAACGGCATGATTATTACTACTGGCCCGACCGGCTCTGGCAAAACTACCACGCTTTACGCGATTTTAAAAAAGTTAAATAATCCGGAGACTAAAATAATAACCATTGAAGATCCGATTGAATATCAGTTATCCGGAGTAAATCAATCGCAAGTCAGCAAAAATTATACTTTTGTCCAAGGCTTACGTTCAATTGTCCGTCAAGATCCTGACGTTGTTATGGTTGGCGAAATCCGTGATTTAGAAACAGCCGAAATTGCTATTCAAGCCGCTTTAACCGGCCATTTAGTTTTATCTACCATCCATACCAATGACGCAGCCGGAACCGTGCCTAGATTTATGTCCATGGGAGCCAAGTCTTATTTATTAGCGCCGGCTTTAAATGCCATGATCGGGCAAAGGTTGGTTAGAAAAATTTGTCAGAAATGCAAGTATGAAATAAAACCGGAAGATGAAGTTTTAAAAAGAGTTAAAGATTTGCTCAATGAATTTTTAGAAGAAGATAAGAAAAAAATTGATTTTAATAATTTAAAATTTTATCAAGGACGCGGATGTGAAGCTTGCCAGGGTATTGGCTATAAAGGCAGAATCGGTATTTATGAAATTTTAACCATGAATCAGGAAATTCAAAAATTAATTTTAAGCAGTATTGCCAGTGAATATGATATACGGGATAATGCCAAGAAAAACGGTATGATTACTATGGTGCAAGATGGGATTCTTAAGGCCTTAGATGGCATAACCAGTGTTGAGGAAATATTTAGAGTATCGGAATAATTAATAATTGAAAATTATTTACAGGACTTACGCGGTTGATTTTTTATACGCGTAAGTTTTGTTATTAAGTATGATTAATAAAAAATTTATTCAACAGTTAAAAAAAGAGTATGACAGTCATGAAAGTGAACGTAGACAAATTATAAGTTTGTCTAATGTGGTTTTGCATGATTCTAAACGTGTAATTTTTTCCTTGCATCGCTGGGACACAAAAAAAGCCGCTAGTTCTTTAATTGAAATTGAAAAGATTTTAAGTAATTTAGAAAAAAAGTTTGGCTATACTAGATTGGCTCAAGAAGGCTCTTATAAAGCCGGAGTAGAAGAATATGTAGAAGCTAAGATGCTTTACAAAATTGTTAGCGGTGAAAAGATTGACATTATTAAAGGCATTATTATAAATGCGGAAAGCTATTTGGGCGGCATTTGCGATTTAACCGGCGAATTAGTGCGCCAAGCCATTAATCAGGCGTCAACTGGCAAGCCTGAACAAGCAGCAAGAATAAAAAAAATTATTAATGATATTATGGCAGAATTAGTAGAATTTGATATGACTGGTTATTTAAGAACTAAATATGACCAAGCAAAAGGAAATTTACGCAAGATTGAACAGATAAACTATGAGATAAATTTGAGAAAATAAATTTTTAACAGTCTCTATATAAAGGTTTGATAAATTACTATTTTATGTCAAAGAATTATTTTTTGGCCGTGGCAACATTAATGGGTACGATTATCGGTGTTGGTTTATTTGCTATACCGTTCGCTATAAATAAATCAGGTATTATACCGTTGCTTATTTATATGTTAGGGTTGGCCGTAATACAATATTTTCTTCATCTGATTTTTGCAGAAGTGATTTTATCAACCAAAGAAAAACATCGTTTGCCCGGGTTTGTGGAAAAATATGTTAATAAAAAATGGAAAAACTTAACCCTTTTAGTTGACGTAACAGGCGCTTATAGTTCATCATTGGCTTATATTATAATTGGCGGGCTTTTTTTGCATCAATTATTAAACCCATATTTTAGCGGTAGTATTTTTTTATATTCAACGATTTTATTCGGTCTGGTTGTTCTAATCACCTTTTTTGATATTAAAACGATTGCTGGCACAGAATTGATTCTAACCCCCCTGCTAGTAATTGCTATCGGCCTTATTGCTTGGCGAGGTTTTGGTCATATTCAATTAACTAATTATAGCTTATTAGAATGGAAAAATGTTCTCTTGCCTTATGGGCCGATATTTTTTGCTGTTGGCGGCGGAGCTGCCATTCCTGAAGTTTGCCGCCTCTTAGCTTTTGAAAAAGAAAAAATTAAAAGCGCTATTCTTTGGGGGACTTTTATACCGGCCGCGTTAATGCTAATTTTTGTTTTGGTAATTTTAGGTATAACCGGAGCCAGTATTTCGCCTGATACTTTATCTAGTTTAAGTTTAATTTTAAATGATGGCGTTGTCACTTTTTCTTTAATTTTTGGGCTTTTCGCCATCTTTACTTCATATATAGTGATTGCCCAGGCCACTGAAGAAATATATCAATGGGATTATAAATTAAATAATAAATTATCTTGGTTTTTATCCTGCTTTATTCCTTATTTTTTATATTTGTTCGGCTGGACTAATTTAACAAAAGTTATTAGTTTTACAGGCGCGGTTACCGGCGGATTAGCCGGCATCATTTTAATTTGGTTGGTATTTAAAGTGAAGGCTAAACCAGATCAGGTTTCAGTTATAAAAAATAAATTAACCAAACCCATGGCTTATTTTTTGTCACTGCTTTTTGTTTTAGGATTAATTTATGAGGTTTGGGCAATTTTAAAATATACATGAAAAAAATATTGATTTATTTTTTATTTGTTTTTGCGATAAGTTTTCTTTTTGCCAAAAAAGCTTTGGCAATTTGCCCGATTTGCACCATTGCCGTTGGCACGGGCGTTGGTTTTTCAAGATGGCTTGGAGTTAACGATACCATAACAGGATTATGGCTTGGCGGATTTATTGTTTCCATAATCGCTTGGACGGAAAGTTGGCTGGAAAAGAAAAATATACGTTTCAAAGGCAGAATTTTTGCAAATATTTTGGCATACTATGCTTTAATTATCATCCCGCTTTACTATTCAGGCATTATCGGCAATCCAATGAATACGTTTTGCTTTTGCGGATTGGATAAATTGCTTTTTGGAATAATCGCGGGCAGTTTAGCTTTTTGGTTTGGCGCCAGCTGGTATTTTTATCTTAAAGAAAAAAATAACGATCACGTTTATTTTCCTTTTCAAAAAGTAGTTATGTCGATTTTGCCGCTTATTATTATGAGTATAATTTTTTATTTTTTATAAAACTATTTTATATTCGGTATAAATTTTTTAATGTTATCCATTATGGTAGATTTTAAATTCTGTTTGATTTTATTTCTGGCCGTAGCTGTTTTAACAAATTTAAGCCAATCCCGATTTGGCCCATTGCGTTTTTTCTCCGTGATTATTTCTACCAAATCACCATTTTTTAATTTTACATTCAAAGGAGCGATTTTATCATTAACTCTGGCGCCGACCGCTTGATTGCCAATATCCGAGTGAACATAATAAGCAAGATCAATCGGCGTCGATTCTTCAGGAAGATCAAAAACATCTCCCTTAGGAGTAAAGACAAAAATACGATCATGAAAAACATCAAATTTTACTTGTTTAATAAAGTCGTGCGTATTTTCGGTTTCTTTTTGAATTTTTAAAACCTCTTTTACCCATGTTGGTTGTTTTTTTTGGTCGTTATCATTATTGTTTTTTATTTTGTAATACCAATGGGCGGCAATTCCATACTTGGCTTCTTCATCCATTTTATTAGTCCTGATTTGGAATTCCGCGGGTTTGTTGTCAGGTCCAAAAACAGTAGTATGCAAAGCGCGGTAACCGTTTGGTTTTGGAACAGCAATATAATCTTTAAAACGAGCAGGGTTGGGCCGCCAAAGCGAATGGATGATGCCTAAAGTTTTATAACAATCAGCAATATTTGATACAACAACTCTTAAAGCAAAGACATCATAAATTTCGTCAAATTTTCTGTCCTTGTTCTGCATTTTTAAATAAATACTGTAAAGATGTTTAAACCGGCTGGTGAGCTGGCAAGGAATTTTTTCTTGCTTTAGCCTGGCATTTAAAATATTTTTTATTTTCTGGATGTATTGATTATGTTCAAGTTTTTTTTCAATCTCGTATGTATATGTGAGTTTTTTATATTCTTCAGGATAAAGATGTTTAAAACACAGGTCTTCCATTTGCCATTTTAATCTGAAGATACCAAGAAGTCCTGCTATTGGAGCATAAATTTCCAAAGTTTCCTTAGCAATACGTTGTTGTTTTTCTAAAGGAAGCGATTCTAAAGTTTTTAGATTATGCAAGCGGTCGGCGAATTTAATTAAAATTACTCTTAAATCTTTAGCCATTGCTAAAAACATTTTGCGCAAATTTTCGCGATAACGTTCAATGCCGCGGTATTTGATTTTGCTTAATTTAGTTATACCTTCTACTAAATTAGCTATTTCTTTGCCAAAATTTTTTTCAATATCCGCCAATGTGTATTCTGTATCTTCTGGAATGTCATGCAACAGTCCGGCAATAATAGTTTCTAAATCAGCCTTGATTTGCGTTAACATAAAAGCAGTATGCAAGCAATGCTGAATATATGGCTCCCCGTCTTCCCTTTTTTGATTTGCATGTGCTTTTTGGCAAAATTCCCAAGCCAGATCCAGCATAATAGTGTCTGCTTCGGGATTATTTTTTTTATAGTTGTTTATAATTTGATTTATGGTCATAACTGTTTGCTTTTGTTATTTTGTTTATGTTATAATATTATTATAAAATTGCGGAGAAGTCAAAGCTCTTAAATTTATTTTTTTCATGTTAAAAATCGGAAAAGTTAATAGGTTTTATAAAATAGTCGGCGTAATTTTACTTATACCGCTGGCTATTTTTTTATTATCAAATTTTGTTTTAGCCGCGCCCGGACTTGATGTTGGCCTTACTTATCCTCAAGGCACTGGTTTAAGCAATACTCAAGATATTAGAATAATTATTGCTAAAATTATTAGGGTAATTATTGGTTTTTTGGGTATTATCGCAGTTGGTTTAATAATATACGCGGGCTGGCTTTGGATGAGCTCAGAGGGCGATGAAGAAAAGATAGGGCAAGCTAAAAGATTATTGCAAAACGCGATTATTGGTTTAATAATTATTTTGTCGGCTTTCGCGATCGCTAGTTTTATTTTGTCCAGATTATTGGAGGCGACCGGCATCGGCACCGGCACCGGTGCTGGCACTGGCGGCGGAGCAGGTGGAGGAATCTCAGCGTTAGGTTCTGGCATAATTAGCTCTCATTATCCAGAACGCAATCAAAAAGATGTTGTTAGAAATACTAAAATCGCTATTACTTTTAAAGAAGCAATGGATCCGGCGACGATTATTTCCGGCAATAAAATCAATGGTCAAAATATAAAAATTTATAAAACTAAAGACGGCATCTCTGGCATGATTGCTTTTGATGTTAGCGCAGGAAAAACTGATGATAATAAAACTTTTATTTTTAAGCCTACGCAATATTTAGGTTCGCCCACGGAAAAAATTTGGTATTCGGTTGGTTTAAGTAAAAATATAAAAAAAGTTAACGGCGACTCGGCTTTCGGTGCCGTGATAGGAGAAATAGCTTATGATTGGATGTTTGAAGTCGGCACTTTTATTGACAATACGCCGCCCAAAATTGAGAGTATAATCCCTCAGCCTAGCGCTACTGAATCAAGAAATATCGTGGTGCAAATAAATTTTTCCGAGGCAGTTGACCCAATTTCAGCTAGCGGAATTTTTAAAGGCGGCAGCGGTTTTAATAATATTAAAGTTATTAATAATGCGGCCAATAGTTTAATTGAGGGTAATTTTTATATTTCTAGTCAGTATAAAACCGTGGAATTTTTAACTTTTGACTCTTGCGGCATTAATTCTTGCGGTCAGGCGGTTTATTGTTTGCCAGGCAATAAGCAAATTCAGGTTTTTATTAACGCAGCTGCTTTAATGGCTTCAGACGCGCCGTCAGCTGTTTTTCCTTATACTGGCGTAGTTGATATGGCGGACAATTCATTTGATGGCAATGGCAATGGCGCGGCTCAGGGACCGCAATCGCAAAGCAATTTAACGCCCTATAATGCCAATAGCCAAACACACGAGGGCCAAGGCGATGATTATTATTGGTTATTTAATACTAATAATATAATTGACATTGCGCCGCCAAAAGTAGATCGGATTAACCCAGTAGTCGGCGGTGGCGGAGTGGATTTATTAGCCATTCCGGAAGCGACCTTTTCTAAATTATTAATGAGTTCGTCTTTAAATAGTTCAAGTATAAATTTTAAAAGCGCGGGCGCGGCTTATAACTATTGGATAACAAAAAGTGATAGTTTTAGCGACAAGAAAACTACCGTCAAGATCAACCATGATCAATTTAATGAAAATACTAATTATTCGGTTCAGTTAAATTCCGGTATTAAAGATATTTATCAGAATTGTTATACACCTTGTTCTGGCTTAGGAATAACCGGCGCTCCGTCCTGCTGCAATGGCACGCCGAGCAGTAAGAGCAGCTGCCAATAGAACAATTTTTAAATTTTGTAAAACTAAAAACTAAGATGCTTGGAAAAGCCAAAAAAATAATTATTTTTATAAGTTTATGTATAATGGTTTTTGTTGCGGCTAATTTTGTTATGGCCGCGCCCGGGCTTGACGTGGGCTTAGAATTCGCGGCCGGCACTGGTTTAGCCGTATCTGATCCAAGAATTATCGCGGCCAATATAATAAGAATAATTTTGGGGTTTTTAGGAATTATCGCTGTTGGTTTAATAATTTATGCAGGCTGGCTTTGGATGACAGCTGCGGGCGAAGCGGAAAAAGCTGAAAAAGCACGAAAAATATTAACAGGCGCGATTATCGGGCTGGTAATTTGCCTGGCTTCGTTCGCTATCGCTAGTTTTATTTTATCCAGATTGCTGGGCGCGACAGGCTCGGGCGGCGATGGCAGCATTTGCGATCCTGCCTGTTCAAGCGGGCAATATTGTTGTAAGAGTTCCTGCTCTAGCGCTCCTTGTGGTAATATCACGCCGCCTGAAGATGCGGAAACTACTTGCGACAGCAATACTTTACAGCCTGGCTGCCAAGTTGATGCTTTGATTTGCGGGTCTAATAAATATTGCAATACTGCCAGCTGTACTTGTAAAACAATAAATTTGCCGGGCCAAGGCGAAGCTTGCTTAAAAGATTTATTAGATATTCAGTGCGCGGCTGGTCAGTGCGCGGCTGGTTTAAGCTGTTCTTCAAGCGATTGTTTATGTAAAAAAATTGACCAGCCTGACAAAGATGAAAGTTGTGATGGCAATACTGCTATGCCTGGCTGTCAAGCGATTGACTGCGCTAATAATTTAGCTTGCTCGTCTAATGATAATTGCTCTTGCGTTAAAACACCTTTAATTTCATGGATAAGCCCGATTGACGCTTCTATCACGCCTATCGGAGCTGTGGGAAATTTTATTACCATAGGTGGCAGATATTTTGGCGATTCTACTGGACAAGTAATTTTTATGGGTGATCCTAATAATGCCAGCGATGATAAAATCGCAACTTTTCCCAATCAAGTTAATCCGCTTTGCGCGAGTTTTTGGCAAGATGATCAAATTATAGTAGTGGTGCCTAATGGAGCCGTGAACGGTCCGATTAAAGTTATTGATAGTAAAAATTATTATGATACCACGGATAATAATCGCGGCGCGCGGCTTAAAGATTTTTTAGTAAATAATATTAAGCGTCCAGGCATCTGCTTGGTCAACCCAGCGAGTGGCGGCTTGGCTGATAAATTTAATTTGCAAGGCAGTGCTTTTAATGCTTCTGCGCATTCAGTTTTTTTTGGTAATAGCGCCAGCGCTATAGCGGCTAATGATATTGCCGGATGGACCAATACTTCGGTTAATGCCACCGTACCTAATATTCAAGACGGCAGAAGTTCGGTGTTTATTCAAACAGACAATATTAATTCCAATAATCTTGTTTTTACCATAAGAAACAACGTGGACGCTAATCCGACGATTGAATATATTGAGCCGGTTCAAGGCCCTGTCGGTCAATATATAACTATCTACGGCCGTAATTTTAAAAATTATAGCGCGCAAAAAAGTTCAGTGAAGTTTTATTGGCCGATTGACCCGAATACAAAAATTAACGCTGATATTGATTTTCCCCAGGCTTGTCGAAATACTTGGTGGCACGATACTTACATTGTGGTAAAAGTGCCTAAGGTTGATGTTGCTAAGTTGGGCGCATATAAAGTTGAAATTACTAATATTGACAATAAAATTAGTTTGCCAGCGGATTTTACGATTACCCCCGGTATTGCCTGGTCTGGTTTATGCTCTTTAAATCCAAATAATGGTCCGGTTGGTTGGCCTGTGACCGCGAATGGCGAGAGATTTGGTACTATCCAGGGTACTGGTCGTGTTCAATATTTTAATAATCAAGACGGCGTGGCGCGCGGCTGGGCAGATCAAAAAGTTGATACTAATGTGCCTGTTAACTCAGCCAGCGGTCCGTTTAAAATAATTAATAGCCAGGGGCATGTTAGTAATTCTTTGCCTTTTAGGGTTGGTAAGTGTTCTGCTAATTCCGAATGCCAAACCAGCGAAGAATGTTGCGGTCACGGCACTTATTGGTCAGGCATCTGTCGCCCGACCGGAACCTGCGCCCAGGGTTCGCCAACAGCTTGCGGTTTTGGCTGGACATTTTCCACCACGTTGGGACAATGTTCAACTAATCAAGAAAAATGCGATATACCAAATGCTACGCCAGGCAGCGCCATAACTTTCCATTGTTGCGCTCGCGGCGAATGTAATGGTTTGACCGGCCAATGCGATGGTTGTTCTGCTAATAAACCAGATCAATGCGACGGTGATTTACAATGTTGCTCAACTGGCGGTTGTAAAGATTCTGATGCCGATGGCAAAACCGAATGCTCTGACAGTGAATCTTGTTCAAGCTATGGCTTAAGCCAATGTTCAAGCAGTTATTTTTGCCCCAACTCGCCTGGCAAATGCTCGACTTACAGCGGTGGCGCAGACACTGAAACAGGCAACTGCGATTATAGCTGTAATAATTTTAATATTTGTAAAACTGATTTGTGTGAATATAAAATAAGTATTGATAAATGCGCTAAAATCGGCCAAACTTGCGGTTTGCCTAAAGTTGTTAATTATACGGTTGGTAATATTTCGGCTACGACTACGGCTGATTGTTTAGCGTATGCAAGCCAAAGCCGATGGATAATAAATGTTAAAACCTCTTGCCCTGCCGGCTGGACCAGTATTTCCGGCAACCGCTGTGTGGAAAATGGCACGACCTGTTCGGCTTGCAGTACCGGCTTTAAATGTATAAAAGAAACCGCCGACGCGGTTGATGGCAGCTGTTCAGTTGAGCAGAGTCTTTGTCCGGTTGGTTCAACTTGCGACAGTGATAATAAATGTATAAAAAATGATAATGCCAGTTGCGAATGCTGCTGCCGCATTGGCTATGATAGCGAGGATTGCTGTTCGCCTTTAAAATGCCAAGGCCGATGTGGCAGTGACATAACTGCTAATACTAATACTTACGGCCGTTGCTCTGGTTGCGCTAACGTTGGCGCAACTCAAGCTGAACATAACAAAGCTTGCGATTGTTCCGGGACTAGCGGTAAATTTTGTTTAATTGACACGGCTAACCCGAACGGTATTTGCCAAGACTGCGCTCAGATAAGCGACGCGGCTGTTTGCAGCGACCAAGGCGCGGGTACTTGCTGTGTTGATGCTAAAAATAAAAATGTTTGCCGCCATGGAGCAGAGCCTTATGCTGCTGGCAGCCTGGCTTATAATTATTGCGCTTATTATGGTTGCAATAATGCCGGCACTTGTTCAAGCACACCGGTGGCCACTTCAACATCGGAGATTTATAAGACTGTGGCTGAATGTAATAATAAATGCGCGCCAGTAGCCCAGTTTAGTAATACTTGTTTTAACAGCGCCACATCAACGCAAAGTTGCGATATTAATAAATGCGCTAATTTTGCTTGCATAAACCAAGACGGTACTGGTCCTGCGGCTACTAAATGCGGCGTTTGCTGCTGCAACCCATTTGCTAATCCAGATACTTGCAAAATTTTAAATTCACTTTTAATTTGTAAGGCTGATCAAGAATCTTGCAGCGGCGCTAACCGCGGCTTGTGTTGCGGCTGTAGTCAGGATAATGAATGTGGCGATGCTAATACCATTGGTTGCGGCGATGATACTTGTTGCCAAGCCAGGTCCACAGTAATTGGAACCCTGCCTGTTAGCGGAGCTATCGAAGTTTGCCGTAACAGCCTAATTCAAGCCACCTTTGATCAACCTATGCAAATCAGTACTTTTAAAGACAACGTTATCGTGGTCGGAGATTATGGTTCTGACCAGTGTCCGACTAATACTAAATATTTAACCGCGGTTTATAAACCGTCGCTTTTTGCCAGAATAAAATTTTGGATAGCTAAAGTGCCATTAGTTAATAAATTATTTGTTTCCACTGTCCATGCCCAGTTTTTAACCGGAAATTTTTGTGCCGTGCCTGGCTCGGTTAGCGGTTATATCAAGGCTGATAAAACCACTGTCATGGAATTTAAGCCGCAATTGGCTTTAGAGGCAAATCTAAAATATTATGTTATAATAAAAGGCGACCCTGATATTACTGACGCAATCCATGGCGGAGTTTTAAGCCAAACTAGCATAGGCTTAAAATCAATTGATGAAAAAAGTTTCAACAGTGTAAATTTTAAAGGAAAAATTTGGTCGTTTACCACTAAAGATAATACCGCCGCCAATAACGGAATTTGTTTAGTTAATAGTGTAGCCATTAATCCTTTAAATTATTTATTTAACACAGTGGTTAATGACCCGTCCGATGACGACACTGGCGCAGATGATCAGATTATTAAAGATAGTGATAAAATTTTTCAGGCTACGGCTTATTCTGCCCCGAATCAACCAATTGTGCCGATTGAAAATATTTATAATTGGCGCTGGGATTGGTCAATTGATGATAAGTCAATAGTTAAATTTAAAAATGGGGAAAATGCGCTTGATAATATGTCAGAGCAAACATTAGTCGCGCAAAATGTTAAGGAAGCTAATACTTTGTTACATGCAAAAGCCACTATAACACATGATCAGGTTAATAAGCTGGCAACCATAGGGCAGTTTAAAGAAAATACAGCCAAAATTTATGTGTTTTTATGCGTCAACCCATGGCCGTCATATAAAGATGACGGTAGCTGGGAGCCATGGCGCGATGCGTCTAACAATTGTACTGTCGCGGCCGACGGTTGCTCTAACAACACTAATTTTGCTTTATATTATTGCCGCGATGCCGGAGCAGTTGGAACAGTCGACGACTTGCCGGCTATTCTAAATGATAGTGCTGTAATTCGCGGCTCTTCAGTAGAACAGAATATTCTAAAAGAATTTTATTTCTTTAGGGAAAGTACGCCTAATGTTGTTGGCGTAAATTTAGCTACCACGACTAATGATATAATTAAGCAAGGTAATAAAGCTGGCCTAATCTGGCAGGCCATTGCCTTGCCGAGCGAACAAAGTTTAGATAAATACTTGGTTTATTATGGCACCAAATCAGGCAGTTATGAGCAGTCGATTTCAGCAGTTTTGCCAGGCACGAGCGCCAGTCCTTTTATAATAAATAATTTAACTAATGGAGTTAAATATTATTTTGCGGTTACGGCTAAATATAAGAGCGGGGCTGAGAGCAGTTATTCTAATGAAACTAATGCTATTCCGAATGACATCACGCCGCCGCAAATTCCGCAAAGTTTAACAGGCACAACCACTACTACCGGAGTTATTTTAAATTGGATAGCCAATACGGATGATACTGCAATTTATAAAATTTATTACGGCGCTTCTAGTGATGATGGCGGCGCGCCCATATATGGCGCTTCAATTAATCTGGAAAAAAATAAATGTTCGGCTTCCATGGGTGAATGTGAAGTTGCCATTAGTAATTTGACTTCTGGCATGACTTACCATTTTGCTGTTACGTCTTTAGATCTTAAAGCTAATGAAAGCAATAAGTCAGATAAAATTGATTTAACAATATTATAATTTAATTAGGAGCTGCGGCTGTTAGAAAGAGCATTCGGCCACAGTGCCAAAAATAATTTTATGTTTGACGAATTTGATAATAAAAATGCGGCGCGCGGAAACGGCACAGAGCCAGTAAGTTCAACGCCAGTTAAAACTGTAGACATTTTTTCCCAAGTGGATAAAACTATTAAGCCTGAGGCGCTTAGACCAAGAGACAATGATTTTTTATCCGCGGCAGAGACTGTTATACCGCTGGATGACAGTTGGCTGAAAAATAAAGGTTTGATTATTGGTTTGATCTTTGGCGGTTTAATTATTTTAATTGGCGGTGGTTTTTTTGGCTTTAAGCTGATAAATAAAAGTACTGCGCCAATTAATATTAATAATGATAATGCTGGTGTTACAACAGAACAAATTAATAATAATCAAATTACGCCAGAAGTTCCGACTTCATCGGTAGAAGAAATTAAAAATGTTATTGAACAGCCAATTCGCCCTACGGTTGACCAGCCGATTGATATAGATCAGGATGGTTTAACCGACGAAGAAGAAGCAACTTTTAGCACTAATCCTAATAACCCGGATACTGACAACGACGGCTTAACTGATCGCGAAGAAGTAAAAGTTTATGACACAGATCCCATAAAAGCTGATACTGATGGCGATGGCTACGCGGACGGCGAAGAAGTTAAAAACGGGTTTAACCCACAAGGATCGGGCAAGCTCTTTAATATTAATAATCAATAAATATGTTTAATTTTTTCAAAAAAAATAAACCAGAATCATCCGAAGTAATTAAGAAAAAAGTTTTTGTCGCGCCCGCAATATCTAGTTTACAAGACGGGCAAGGAACAGTATTAAAAGAATTGGCTAAGGCTGATAATATAGTCATTCACGTTATGCCAGAACATTTTCGCAATCAGATGGTTAAACAGGACGGCGCTAAAACTACCGGCTTTATGATAATTATTGGCGGAGTGGCAGTTTTACTAATAGCTTCAGCAGCTTTATATTATTTTTTATTTAGAAAACCAAGTGTAATAATTACAAAAGAGCAGCCTTTAGTCACGGAAAATAATCAGTCAGGCCAAAATGGAACAGAAGTTGATCAAACCGCCACGACTTCGGATAATGCGATAGCTACCGGGACTGCAGGCACGACCCTGCCTGTTGGAGATGAAATAGCAACTACAACTATTGCCACTACAACTTCTGAAATTACGACCTCGGACACAGACATTAGTTTGCGTATGGGCGCGGATAGTGATAATGATGGTTTAACTGATATTGAAGAGATTCTTTTAGGCGCTGCCGCTTCTACGGCTGATACTGATGGCGATGGCTACGCGGACGGCGATGAAGTTATAAATTTATATAATCCGGCGGGCGCAGGAAAATTAACCGCTAATTCTAATATTTCTTTTTATGAGAATAAAACTTTTGCTTATGATTTACTTTATCCCTCGACTTGGCAAACTAGCGTTAATGGCGGGGATGATTCAGTAATGTTTAAAACAGGTGATAATCAGTTTATGCAGATAATAATTCAGCCTAATGTTAATAAACAATCGCTTGACGCCTGGTACATAGAACAGCTTGCCGTTTTAACTATTAACCAGGCCGACAGGGTAAGCGGTTTTACTTGGCAGGGCATTAAGAGTCCTGACGGTTTAAATATATATTTAATAAATAAGAAACAAAATTACATATTCAGCCTAACCTATAATCCTGGCGATGGGAAAATTGTAGAATATTTTAATATTTTTCAAATGATGATTAAGTCGTTTACGCTAAAAGAATGAAAGTAGAAATTAATAATCAGACTAATTATAAAATTAATTTAAAGCTGATAGAAAAGGCAGTTAAAGTTTTTGGCCAAGTTTATAAAATAAAAAATAAAGAATTTTCTCTAGCTTTTGTCGGTGACGCTGAAATAAAAAAATTAAATCTGACCTATCGCGGTTTAAATAAAGCGACTGATGTATTGTCATTTTCCGGCGATGGCGATTATCTTGGGGAAATTATTATTAACTATAATCAAGTAAAGCTCCAGGCAGGTGATTTTAAAAATAGTGCTGAAAAAGAATTGATTTTTATTTTAGTGCATGGGTTGTTGCATTTAATCGGCTATGATGATAAAACCGATAAGCAGAGAAAAAAAATGATAAAGTTAGGCGAGAACTTTATAAAAAGTTATTTATGATAAGAATAAACAGATTATTTAAAAGTTACGGCTACGCTGTTAAAGGGTTGTTTAAAATTTTTCGCGAAGAGCAAAATTTAAAAATTCAAATTTTTGCCAGCTTGTTAGTTTTAATTTTAGGAATTTATTTTTGTATTAGTCGAATCGAATGGGCTGTTTTAACGCTTGTAGTTTGTTTGGTTTTAATCGCGGAGATTACTAATAGCGCGGTTGAACGCATCGCTGATGTTTTCAAGCCAAGGATTAATACTTATGTTAAAGAGATAAAAGATATTATGGCGGCCGCGGTTTTTCTATCATCAATCGCGGCGATTGTCGTGGGCATAATTATATTCTTTCCTTATGTGTATAAATTTTTTTAAGATATTTTTTTAGTATAATAATA
>JAHJXD010000036.1 GCA_018827685.1 Patescibacteria group bacterium | reverse complement strand
CTGAAGTTTATCACAAAAACGAAGTTTTTGGGAGAAATTTCAGATAAGCGCTGTTATGCGAAGCTTCGCTGAGCAGAACGGCGCTGATAAGCGCGGACGTTATACAAAATGAGCGAAGCGAAATTTTGCATAACGTTTCGGTATATCTGAAGTGCGAGCGATAGCGAGCATTTGGGTGAAGCGAGGCATCAGCCGAAGCGTAATCAGATATACCTTGTTAGCTGCCGTATGACGCAAAAAATTTTATTTCTGTTTTCTCTTTTGGACTAATTCATCGTAAAATTTCGGGTATTGTTGTTGCCATTTTTTCTCTTCAGATGCAAAATCAAAAATTGTTACGCCAGTTGAAGTAAAAATGTAAACTTTTTCTTGGTTGTTATACATTCTGCCGGAAATTCTATCAGCCAACATTAAATCTGGAGATTTAAATTCTATATCGTATGGAACATTAGGGTCTTCAATTTTATGATCAAATTTATACCCTCTTTCTTTCATCTTTGCCACCAATTTTTCAACATATTGAATCCATTTTGCTGGATTTTCGCTATCCCACGGTACAGATAAATCTAAGTCGCTTTCGCTAGTATCTGTTCCTCTAGAATACGAACCATATAAAATGATGGGCTTTTCGCACCCAAGTTCAGTCTTAATTTCATTTAAGACTTCTTGAATGTCCTTAGCAACTTTACGTTCAAAAATTGGATCTCTTTCGAAGCTTGGTTCTTTTTCCATAGTAATAGAAATAAAATTTTTGAGAATATGTCAGCTAACGTTCGCGTGTATGCGATGTTTGCGTAGCAAATATGGGAGAGGGCTTTCTGGGAAAGCCCGAACCGCATACACGCTGTTAGCTGATGTAAATAAATTCGCGAGCAATAGCGAGCATTATTCGGGCAAATCCCGACTTGTCACTTTTAGTATGACAGCCCAAGTTTTGAAAGCATTTCTTTAATTTTAGCTGTTATTTCCGAACGCATTATTATCTCTTCTCCGGTTAAAGTATTTTTAATTCTTCCTCGTTATGAGCGCTGCCAATATGTGCCACCACGACCAGTCTGCGATCTTCGTATCTGACTACTTGGACAGTTGTTGCCTTAGAGGAAGTTTTAGTTGTGCGGATATGGTGCATAAGGGCGTTATTATTACCCTTAGTATGACAAAATTTATTTTTTTAGACAATTTTTATTATATTTTAGCTAAATTATTTTTTAAATTTTAACAGTGGTACAAGTCAGGTGATGAGGGAATGTTAGATAAAATTCTTCACTTAGTTGAAGACAATAAAATGGAACATCGCGTGGCGATTGTTTCTTGGCTTCCACAATCTTTGCAATATTTGTATGAAAAAAATCCAACATTATCTTATAGTATGAGTTATTTTCCAGCTATTCGCGGTGTTTCCATGTGGGCAATTGAAAAAATTTCACAACAACCGTCAGGATCTTTACTTTTTGGAAAAATAGGAACATGGTTTGCAAAAAAACGCGCTAAGGCAATTCAAGAAGGCGATCTAAAAATTCAAGGAACTGGAAGCGAACAAATTACAGATGGAATAATATTAGACGCTAATAAACACTGGGAAGAAACAAAAAAAGAAGTTGAAGAAAAAGGACAAAGTTTATTTGGAAAACATACAGTAGCTTACAGCGATATTCCAACCAAAAATGAAAATAATGAAATGGACACCATGGCAAGAGTTTTGCAAAATGGCAGTGTAAATATTATGGCTTTTGAAGAATTAATCGCATCGCATATTAAAAAAATTCCTATATTAAACAAATACGGTGACAAAATTATTGATTTATTCAAAAGAACTACAAAATTAATGGATTATGCAAAGGAATGCGCTAAAAATGGCGTTAAAGTGAATGTTTTTGATTTAAAAAAAGAAGATGAAATAAAAAAACTTTTTAGCGATTTTGAAAAAGCTGGAGTAAAACCTGGCACAGTTTATTCAAGCAACAAAGAACAAGTTAGAAAACTTGATTCAAATATTTAATTAATTATGAACATCAAAAAAATTCAACAAATTACTAAAAAACATCTTAAAAAAATAAAAGAATTAAAGGCAAAACAAAGCAAGCTTGTAAAAGTTTTTTTTGAAATTTCTGACAAAGCTGATATTGAGAAAATTAGAAACGATATCAAATCTTTGTAATGCAAAAGTTTTATTTTAAATTTTATAACTATTCAGTTGCTTTTACAAAATACGTGGCAATAACGCTGTCATTGCGAGCGAAGCGAAGCAATCTTGTTTCTTTAGTCTAATAAAAACAAGATTGCGAAGCTTGTCCTGAGCGTAGCGAAGGATCTATCGTTCGCTTGCGACGAACTCCTCCTCGCAATGACAGTGCTATTGGAGCGTTTTGAATTTAAGATTTTGTAAATTTACAATAGCTGAATAGTTACTAAATTTTTATGAATTTATCTATAGACAAAATTTATAATCCTGGAAGCAATCCTTTTCCAAAAACGACAGAAAAAGAAAAAATGGCTGTGGAAAAATTAGAAAATTCTGAAGAACTTGATGATAAAGAAAATATAGCTGGAATGGAAGAAGTAAAATGCGTTGAAGCTGTCAGAGAAGTTTGTAAAACAGAAAGCTCTGTAGATTCTGAAATCCTGAAGAAAATGCAAAAAAGATTTGAAGGAATATCAGACCCAGAAGCCCAAGAAAAATTAGCAAAAGTGTTTTCTCAAATTCTTGGTTGTGGACACGCAATTGAGGAAGAAAAACATGAAGCAATTCAAAAAATTGTCCAAGAGTCAAATATTCCAGCGCATTTACTGCAAAAAGCAATGGATGCTACAGGGATTGAAAATCAAGAAAAATTATCAGAGCATTTATTTGAAAAACATGGCGAAAAAGAAAAAGAATTAGAAAATTTTATTAAAAAAGCAAAGCAACCTTTTAATTTTTTGTATATTGATCAAAGTATTCCTAAAGAAGAAATACAAAAAAGAATGGATGTATTGGAAATATTATATAAAGAATTTGATAACGCGTCTATGTCTGATAAAAATAAAATGGAAGAATTAATGATTAAAATGTTCGGTGTGCCAACTATCCCGAACGATGTAGAAAAATATTTAAATGAACTTCAAGAAGATGAGGCAGTGGTTCAATCAGAAGGGGCGGAAAATAAAAATTCAATTTTTTTAGGAAGCGAACTCAGGCCACAAATTATAAAAACAACAAAAGGAAGACATGATGTAGACTTCACGTCTGTTTTAAAGTTAATGCGCAATATGCATGTTCTTTTATTAAGAATGAACCATGAACCAATTGATAATATAGACATTGATTTTGCTTTTAAAGATATGACAATTTATAAAGATGGAGAAGAAAATTACAAAAGAATGGTGCGGCAAGATTACGCTCCTGGGCAGACAATAAAAGAACTTCCAGATGAAATAAAAAAAGAAGACCCTGAATTTCGTAAAGCATGGCAAAGTTTTTTAAAAAAAGTTCAATCAACAGAACAAACCGATGGGATTGTTTTAGATATCACGGATTCTTCCGCTGGTTTTAAAAAAGAAAGGGGCAATGTGCTAAATACTGGCAATGTTTTTGTAAAATTTCCAACAGAACCAGGAGAAAAATATAAATTTTCAATTATTGATCCTGATGTTTTTGACACCAAGCCAGGAGAACATAAATTTGACCCAACAGAACATATTAGAAAAAAAGGTTTTAGAGGGATAATTCCAGCCATCAAAACAGCCGCGACAAATCAGGCAAGAGAAAGAGTGGTGAGAAAATGGCAGGAAGAATTTACAGAAAAAGAATTAAAGTATTAAATGTCAAAAAATAAAAATTGAATTTTTTTTATTTGTTGGTATAATAATTTATAGTATCGGCAATTGAATTGAATATTTTTATTTGTCCCGACTTGTCACTTTTAGTATGACAGCCCAAGTTTTGAAAGCATTTCTTTAATTTTAGCTGTTATTTCCGAACGCATTATTATCTCTTCTCCGGTTAAAGTATTTTTAATTCTTCCTCG
>JAHJXD010000106.1 GCA_018827685.1 Patescibacteria group bacterium | reverse complement strand
TTTATAATGGGGGAGAAAGCCTGTCAGTAAGGAAATAGCTATAATGCCCCGCGCCTGTCGGCGCTCCCACATCTCCCGCGCCACCGCTCAATATCGATAGACAACGCTTCATTGGGCGCCGGCTTTTATAAGTAATTCGATTATAGAGTCTACTTTATTTTTTCCTGATTTCGCTATTGATAAAGCCGTGTTACCGTCGCTTGTTTTAACATTAACGTCTGCGCCTTTATCTAATAACAGCTGCACTATATCAATCTTGCTGTTACTTACTGCGTGCATCAACGAGGTCCAGCCAAAAGCATCCTGAGCATTAATATCTGCGCCTGTTTCTATTAAAATCTTTGCGATCCCGGTTTTTCCGTGCCGGGCTGTAAACATCAATGCTGTCATATCACTGGGACCCACATCATTAACATCTGCCCCCCTTTCTAGCAAAAGTTTTACAATTTCAGTCTTGCCAGAGCTTACCGCGCACATTAATGGAGTCATGCCATCAGAACCATTTGCATTGACATCTGCGCCTTTATCTAATAAAAGCTGAATGATTTCAATGAAGCCGGACCATATCGCGGATATCAGTTCTGTCTCGCCATTATGGCCTCTGGCGTTAACATCTGCTCCCCTATGTACCAAAAGCCGGGCTATCTCAATTCTTCCATTATTTGCCGCATGCATCAATGGCGTCATACCATTAGAGCTCATAGCATTAACATCTGCACCTTTATCTAATAAAAGCTGGGCAATTTCAATCTTACCCGAACTTGCAGCAAGCATTAATGCTGTTTCGCCGTTATGGCCTCGACCATTAACATCTACGCTTTTGTCTATTAAGAACTTTACGGTTTCGATATTCCCAAACCATACCGCATCGATTAATTGCGTATTAGTACCGGGAATATTAGCTTTTGTATCTGCGCCTTTGCTTAGTAAGAGTTTTACGGTTTCAATACCACCAAAACTTGTTGCATACGATAGTGGTGTCATACCATTAGAGCTCATAGCATTAACATCTGCCCCCCTCTCTAGCAAAAGTTTTACAATTTCAGTCTTGCCAGACCATGCTGCATACATTAATGGGGTAGTACCTCCATCGCCTCTAGTAACATTGACATCCGCTCCATTATCTAGCAATATCTTTACAATTTCAATTAAACCAGACCATGCGGCCTGCATTAACGGTGTCATGTCATTGGAACCCCTGGCATTGACATCCACGCCCCTGGCTATTAATTCGCTGACTTTTGATACATTATTGGTTCTTGTCGCAGCCATCAACTCATCATTGATATTAGCTAGACAAACTACAGGAAGCATCATTAAACTAAAAACTAATATAAAAATAAGGTTTTTTAATCTTTTCATTTTTTCACACAATCCCTGCTGGCGGTGCGTCTATAAAGTCGTTCGAACAATGTTTGTTTAGGCACCGCGCCTTGGGGCGCTCCCACATCTCCCGGGCCCCGCCTTCACGTAGAAAACGGGACACCCGCGCAATTCCTATAAGCGCGGAGTGGTGCTATCTTTTCAAAAAACTGCCGCACTTTTTAGGGGTGGAGATTGATTAAGTAAAATGCTTTAAAGTGCTAAAATATAACATATTATAGATGATTATGAAGTATCCTTATTATGCTATCCCAATTGGCTTATATCGTCAAGACAGCTTATAAATAAACCAGTCAATGCTTAGCTGCAGCACGAATTATTCCCCTTATTCACAAGCTTACAGCATGAACTGGCATTCGCCTTCTTCTCCATCTTCTTATCCATTTTTTCAAAAAACTTCTTAAAAAAACTTCTTCTTCATTTCTTTTCTATCATTCGACTTACCTTCCATTTAACCCCCCTGCAAGATTAACTAAATACAAGGAAACTTTACTTTAAAAGTCGTACCCACATTCACCTGGCTCTCTACGGATATATCGCCTTTGTGTTTATTGATAATACTCTGAATTAAAGCCAGGCCCAAACCAGTACCCTCACCTACTTTCTTAGTAGTAAAAAATGACGTAAACAGCTTGGCAATATTCTCTTGAGTAATACCGATACCATTATCGGAAATAGACATAATAACACTTTTGGCCTCGGGATCCTGGTAGGTTTTGATAGTTATGATACCACCATTTTTGTTCTGAAATTTTTTCTCAATCGCCCATTTAGCGTTAGATATAAGCATCAGAATAACCTCTTCCAGTAATTGGGAATCAGCCTTGATATTTACTAAATCAGGCCGAAGGTCATTCTGAAAAACAATGTTACCCAGCTTCATCTCATGTTCGATAATTACTTTTACCTCTTCTATGAGCGGATTCAAGGCCAAGGGTTCAAATTCGCTTTTTGCGGTGTGCGACAAATTGAGGAAT
>JAHJXD010000035.1 GCA_018827685.1 Patescibacteria group bacterium | reverse complement strand
GGGGTTGCTGGCGTACTCGCCAGTGCATGGGGCTTTATCCGAGCGTACGATTTTGGTCAGAGATACCACGCGCTCCGCGCGTGCGATTAGTCGGGATTGCTTTCAAAATAAGTTCGAATTTTGTACAATAGACACCGCCAAAAACGAAATCGGATTTTAGAGCCGAAATTGGGTCGCGCCGAAGGCGCGACACTAATGCATTCCCCCCGCCGAATTCAGAATCCAAAAGGGTTTTCCACGCTCCGCGTGGCTCCTCGTTTGCCAATACAAAATAAAAAATGGTAATATTGAGTTGCACCAACTTTAGAACACTTTCAGCTTTTTTATTTGTTTGAGCATCTAAACGGGCGACTGTGTTCAATTTTGCTGAAAGGTAAAGTTGGTGCAACATGGTCGCCCTTTTAGGTTTTTAAAACATATTATGAATAATCAAACCAAAAAGTTTTTTATATATACTCGCAAGTCTACTGATGACAAAGATAGACAAGTGAGAAGCATTTCGGATCAACTGGCCGAACTCAAAGAGTTAGCGTTGAAAGAACAAATTGAGGTTGTAGATATTTTCGTGGAAAAACAAACCGCCAAGGTTCCGGGTCGGACAGTCTTTAATGAAATGCTTCTCCGCATGGAAGCTGGTGAAGCTAACGGAATTTTAGCATGGCACCCCGATAGACTTGCAAGAAACTCGGTAGACGGAGGAAAAATTATCTACCTCGTTGATACCAAAATTATTTTGGATTTAAAATTTTCAACTTTTTGGTTTGATCCAACACCGCAAGGAAAGTTCATGCTCTCAATCGCATTTTCGCAGTCCAAGTATTATGTGGATAACTTGTCGGAGAATATCAAGCGTGGTCATCGTCAAAAATTGAAGGATGGTATTTGGCCTCAAAACGCTCCTGTCGGCTATCTAAACGACAGCGATAAGAAAGTTATCATTCCAGACCCCGAACGCTCGCCATATATCGTCAGAGCGTTTGAGGCCTACGCAAGTGGCAGGTACACACTCCGACAAGTTAGAGACATGGTTAATGAACTTGGACTGCGTTCAAGGAAAGAGCAAGAACTTTCTATTTCCAATATTCATAATATGTTAAAAAATCCAATTTTTTGTGGATTGTTGAGATATGGTGGTGAAATCCACGAAGGAAAGCACGAACCGATTATCACAAAGAAACTTTTTGATACAGTTCAAGAAGTAATGAGCCGAAAATCTAAACCTCATTCCAAAGGTTTGAAACCATTTTTATACAGAGGATTTTTCCGTTGTGGAGAATGCGGATGTTTTATCACTACCGAGCAACAAAAAGGTCATAACTATTTGCGATGTACCAAACGGAAAAATCCTTGTGAGCAAAAATATATTCGCGAGGAGCTCATCACTTCTCAAATTCAAAAAGAAATTCAAAAAGTTTCTTTGTCTGATGATTGCGCTGATTGGATGTTATCCGAACTGGAAAAAGAGCAAAAAGGAAAAGCGCAATCATCTCGCTTTTTTGCTCAAAAAATAAAAGAGGAAATTTCAAAACTTGACGAGAAGTTGGAAAAATTGATGAACGCTTTTCTTGAGAGCGCGTTAAACCTCGCGGAATATCGGGAAGCAAAAAACAAACTCGTCAATCAAAAACAAGTTTTGAAAGACAAATTAAACGCTTTTGAGCAAAAAAGCAATAATCGGTTCGAACTCGTCGCCAAATTCATAAAATCAAGCAAACAAGCCAAAATTATCGCTTTGCAAGAAAATCCCGAAGGGATTCGGGATTTTCTAAAAAAGATTGGTTCGAACTTCCTAGTCCAAAACCAAAACATTTCCTTTTCGCCGCGCGGAGCGTGGCAAATCCTTTCAAAATCAGCTCTTTGCGCGCGTAGCGCGCCAGCCGAGCGGCGAAGCCGCGAGGCAAACAACGCCCAAAACTCTGAAATTGTAAATTGGCGGTGGGATAGAGATTTGAACTCTAGATATCCTTTCGGATATACAGCTTTTCGAGAGCTGCGCCTTCAACCACTCGGCCACCCCACCATGAATAATTTTCAATTTCTAATTTTTTTTTCATATTTAGTTATTGTGTAAAAATATTATTTTTCAGCGTAGATCAGCGTAATTATCAGCGTTTGATCAGCGGAAACTTGGCTTAAAGTATGAATTTTATAAATCACCAAAATTGTAGACAAATAATTTTTACACAGAAACTATTTAGTTTCAAAATTAATTAAGCTCATCATCGCGACCAACAGCCAAAACATCACTGCTAAATCATTTTTAAAGTATGGAACATCCACGATGCCATGCGTAACTATTGCCACCATCGCGCATATTAAACCGATATTTAAGTATTTATAATTTGTAGTTTGTAATTTGTAGTTTGTAATTCCAAGAACAAAATATTTTCCAATTATCCAAATAAATAATAATACGCCGGCCAGGCCCAATTCCGACCAAAAATTTAACACAATATTATGCGGATATAAATAAATTTCTAACGGCTGCCAATGTGTTTGACGGTAATTGGCGTTAAAAACTGTCTGACGATGAAAATTCGGATCATCGTCCCTATTATAAAAAAAACCAGGTTGATGATATTGTCGGACAGCTGTTTGATAATTAGCCAAACCTGCGCCAATTAACAAGCGGCTATCTTTTAACATTTCCCAACTTTCCTGCCATCCTATTATTCTAATCTGCCCGGACAGATTGTTTAAAGTGATATTTTCAACAACTAAATTCCTGGCAGGCTGATAAATTACTATGCCTGCCAAAATAATCAGCGCGACTGTTATTGTCGCCCATCTTACTTTTTTCCATATTATTAATCCAAACACAAACAATCCAACAACTACTCCTATCATCGCCCCCTTGCTTTTGGCAAAATAAATTGCCAATAAAGAACAAACTATAGAAACAACAATAAAATTAATTTTTAAAATTTGAAAATTGAAAGTTTGATCCTTTTTAATATTTTTAAATAACTCTGTTAACAAGCCAACTAAAATCAATATTATTGGTCCTAAATACAACCCGACAGCGTTCGGATAACCAAAAAAAGAAACCACCCGCCGCGTAGCCTCTGTTGCCCATAATGGATTATCTATTAAAGCGCCTGTAAATTTTTGATATATTGCTAAAAGTGAAACTAAAAACGCGGACATTGCCAATGCCAACAAAATTTTATTTTTCCCTTGCTCTTTTTGTATAATATTAAATACAACTATAAAAAACAAAATTGGTTCAAAAAAATACGCTTTCCAGATTCCTAAAGCGCTTGGACTAAAACCAGCTACGCCGGCGGCTGCAAATGAAACCAATAACAACAAAATAATTTCCCAATCAAACGGATAATGAATCTTAATTTTTTTGTTATTTTTTTTAAAACATTCGGCTATATTCGCTTTAATCCGCGTCCAATTTGCGATTATCCAAACTAAAAAAACTGACCAAATCATCACTTCCAATAAAGTTGATGGTATGTTCAGAATATTAAACCTAATTAAATAACTTGGCATGGTCGCGATTAAAAACATAACCGCCCAATCAAGGCGGAGCCAGGCGAGAATGAAAAATAAAATTGTAAAAATTATAATTAAATAAATCATTACACAATAAACAAATACAGCCCCAAACAAACCATAATTGTACCTATTAACTTTTGAATAAACACTCCACGACCCAATTGTTCATTTAACATTTTGGGGAATTTATTTGAAATTAATATAATTATGATAAACAAAAATAGGTATTGCACGCCTTGTAAAGCATTAACAATAGCTACATTGCCTAAACTAATCGCCCAATTAATCATGATAAAAGCGGCAGCGGCAAAAAGCCTAATCGTTAAAAAGTAAAATAAATTTTTAGGAGTTTTAACGTCTTTCTGCTGCGTAAAAATAACATAACGCCATTCAGAAATAAACAGCATTAAAATTACGCCGACAAAAGAGCCAAGGCGCGAATAGACAAAACTGCCGATAAACGGCTGATTCAGATAAATATATTTCATTAAAACATAATAACCGGCGAAAAAAGCCGCGGCTGCCACTGAATTAACAAGTAAACGGCTAGTCGGTTGAGCGCCAGCAGGAACATCGCCAAAAATATCACCGACAACTTCTCTTAATCTGGTTATGACTTTTTTATATAAATAAACTTTGGTATGTTTAATTGAAATTAAAACTCCGCCGCAGATTAAAACAATAAAAGCGATTAATTGCCGTTGATTTAAAGTTTCTCCCAAAAAAATAAACGACAAAATAAAACTAAAAATCGGCACTAACGCGCCAACGATTGGCACCACGCGCGAAGCTTCGCTTTGATGCAGAGCTTTATACCAAAACACCAAAGTCACTAAAAATAAAAAACCTGCTAATAAATCCAAGGCAAGTTCGCGCAAATTCGGCATCCATGGCCAGAAAAATAATAAACAGACATTAAAAATACTCCAAATCCCCACGTAAAAAGCGTAAGCGATAGAAGAATGGATTTTTTTGGACAATAAAAATTTATCAGCTATATAGACACCGGCGTTAATGAAATACGCGAAAACAGTAATGAAAAGCCACATAAAATTGATGAATAATTTTACTTATAAATTCTCGCCCATTTATATTTTTTTCTCTTTTTCCAATCACCCTGATGATAAACATAGCTGGCAATTAATGGCAAAGCCAAAGTGGCTTCGGCATAAACCATTTGCTCATAAATTGTATCAACTTTGCCCCAGGAACTGGCCTCTTTCAGGGTTGAGCTTGAACAAGCGCCATCGCGCGCGTCAGCCACAGTAATTTGGACAGCATATTTGTGCATAGGCGTGTCTATGCCTAAAACTTCAGCGCAGATGACCGTGTCCTGAGCGAAATTTTTTGGCGCACCGCCACCCACCATAAACAGACCTGTGGTTTTGGCTTTCATTTTAATCTGCGTCAATTCATAAAGATCGCTGACCGAATCTATGGTAACATATTTTTTACCAGCCTTTTTTCTTTCTACATGATGCAAAACCAAACCGAAACCAGCCGAGCTGTCAGAAAACGCCGGACAAAAAATCGGCACATTATGTTCATACGCAACCTGTACCAATGAATCTTTTTTCTTTGACTTTTTAACCAAGTATTTTCCCATTTCTTTAATAAACTCTCTTGAAGAATAAGCGCGAGGCTCAAGTTGATCGGCAATTATTTTTATGGTCTTATCGCATTCTTGCAACTCTTCTTCATTTATATAAGTATCGTAAATGCGATCAATATACAAATCGCGCAGTTCTCTGTCATTAGCATTTGGCGTGCCTTTATAATGCTTAAACCCTAATGCTTCAAAAAAATCCATATCAACAATAGACGCTCCGGTTGCAACAATAGCGTCAATCATATTGGCTTTCACCATATCAACATAAACCTGCATGCAACCAGCCGCGGACGTGGAGCCGGCCAAAGTTAAAATGATGCTGCAATTTTTGTCTTTAATCATCAAGTTAAAAATCTGAGCCGCCCGAGCGGTTTCGCGCGAGGAAAACGACATGCCTGCCATGGCCTTAATAATTTCAGTTGAATTAATCGCCTTAATGTCAACATGCTTAATTTTTTCTTTTAAATAATCTTTTTTTTGCATAAATTTTTAATGAAATTTATAACTTAATAATTTATAAATTAATTTAGCCGCTAAAAAATCAGAGGACTTTTCATTTTTATTCGGACATAATTCAACAATATCAAAACCTATTACTTGTTTTTTTTCACAAACTCTTTTTAAAAAATTCAAAACTTGATACCAGCCCAATCCTCCGGGTTCAGGCGTTCCGGTAGAAGGTAAAACTGACGGGTCAAACACATCTAAATCGATCGTTATATAAACTTTATCTGTTAATTTAGCAATCGCTTTGTCCTGCCAGTCGGTTTTATTATAAATATTTTCTGCAAAGAAAACTCGTGTTTTGTCAATAAACGGTTTCTCTGTTATATCCATGCTTCTAACACCAACCTGCGCGATCGGGCATAATTCGCGGACGCGCGACATCACGCTGGCATGGCTATATTTTGAACCAAGATATTCTTGCCGCAAATCCAAATGCGCGTCTAATTGCAAAACAGACAAATTTTTAAACTTGTCTGCGTATGCGCTAACAACGCCGGCAGTTATGGAATGCTCGCCGCCTAAAGTTATAATAAATTTTTCTTGTTTTAAAAATTCACTGGCCGCCAACCTAACTTTTTTTACCATTCTTTCCGGCTTACCCTTTTCAACGACAGGTTTAGCTGTAAAAATATTTTTTTTATAAACTTCCGAGTCGGTTTCAATATCATAAAGTTCCATATTGGCCGAAGCTTCAATAATAGCTTCTGGACCCTTGTCCGCGCCTTTACCCCATGTTGAAGTACCATCAAAAGGCGCGGGTAAAATTACAACTTTAGCGGTTTTTAGTTGTGAATTTTCTTTAGGCAAATCTCCAAAATTTGTTCTGTATGGCATAAAATTTTTCGTGATTAAAAATTAACTGCTCGTTATTTTCCCCTAAATTCTGCCTAAATAATTAGGCGCTTCTTTTTCCATGATAATGCCGTGCGGATGCGACTCGCTTAAACCGGCCGAAGAAATATAATAAAAGTCGGCTTTGGCCTGAAGTTCTTTGATATCAGCCGCGCCCGTATAACTCAGACCGCTGCGCAATCCGCCCAAGGTTTGAAAAATAATATTGGCCGCTGCGCCTTTATAAGGCACGACTGCTTCCACGCCTTCAGGCACTAATTTGTCCTGGCCGCTGTATTTTTGGCCATAACGTTCTTTTGCGGCCTGGCTTTCTTGCATAGCGGCCAGCGATCCCATGCCGCGATACTTTTTAACCGGCAGATCATTTCTCATAAAAACCTCTCCTGGCGCTTCGTTCGTGCCAGCCAACATCTGGCCGAGCATGACCGAATCGGCGCCGGCCGCTAAGGCCACGGTGGCGTCGCCCGAATATTCAATGCCGCCATCGGCGCAGATCGAAACGCCCGAACCGCGCAAGGCGCGCGCGCAATTATAAATTGCCGTCACCTGCGGGCAGCCGATGCCGGCCACCACCCGTGTGGTGCAGATTGACCCCGGGCCTTGGCCGACTTTAACGCCGTCAGCGCCGGCTTGAACTAAACGTTTAGCCGACTCGGCCTCGGACACATTGCCGGCCACGATATCAATTTCAGGATAATCTTTTTTAAGTTGTTTTAAAGTTTCTAAAACCGCTTTTGAATCGCCGTGCGCCGTATCTATAACTAAAACATCAACCCCTCTTTCGGCCAGCATCCCTGCCCTCTCGTAAGCATCTTCGCCTACGCCAATGGCCGCGCCCACTCTTAAGTTTCCATTAGCATCAATATTAAGCCAGGGCGAACCGCCGCTAACAATGCGCTTAACATCAGAATAAACATACATGCCGACTAACTTATTTTGTTTATCAATCAAAGGCAGAATTTTTTTCTTGTTTTTGCGCATGATATCATAAGCCTGCTTAAAAGAAATTGCACCCTTGGCCGTAACCGCATCCTTAGTTTTGGTCATTACCCGCCCGGCCCGATAATTATTGTCAGGGCAAAATTCTATGTCGTTACTTGACATGAGCCCCAAGAGCTTGCCTTTAACGTCGATAACCGGAAAACTGCGGAAGGAATAATTTTTTTCTTTTATCATTTTTAACACACCGGCGATGGTGTCTTTCGGGGAAACGCAAATCGGCTTTTCAATTAAACCGTTTAAATAAAATTTTACGCGCGAAACTTCTTTAACTTGGTCTTCGGGCTTAAGCGCCCGGTGGATTATGCCCAGTCCTCCGCTTACTGCCAAAGCGATGGCCATCTTATGCTCGGTTATCATATCCATAGGAGCACTAATGAGCGGCGCTTTTAAAGGCACCCGGCGCGAAAAGCGGCTGCTTAACTTAACCTGGCTGGGCGCAATTTCCGAATGCGAAGTTCTTAAACGCACGTCGCCATAAGACAAGGCTAAGCCCAAAGTCTCAATTTTTTCAAAAAATTTATCTTTCTTTAAAACTAAATCTTGTTTTAGCATATATTTATTTTAACCTGATTATTCTTGCAAATTTCCGCGTAAATTTTAGCGCTAGGCCGCGCAGTACGTTTAAAAGTCTGATGGTCAACCGCGTATAAACCAAACTTTAGCCAATAACCTTTGTCCCATTCAAAATTATCTAAAAGCGACCAATAAAAATAACCGCAAACCTCAACTCCTTCTCCAATAGCTTTATGAACATAAGACAAATGGTCTTTTATAAAATTCGCCCTTAATTTATCGTCAGTATCGGCAATTCCGTTTTCTAAAATATAAATCGGTTTTTTATATTTTTGATAATTTTTTAAAACAATATATATTCCTCTTGGATAAATCTCCCAGCCCATATCAGTAATTTTTTCATTCAAATTTTTTCTAAAAGGCGGATACCAAATTAAACGATTATGATGATACCAATTCACTCCTATATAATCAAAATATCCTTTTATCCTATTTATATACCAATCATTGCGAAAATAATTAGCTATCTTAACCATTAGTATTTCAATCGGATTATATTTGTTAGCCGGGGTAAAAGCGCCTGTAGTCATAGCAATGCTAACTTGAGCGCTTGGATATTTATTATGGATAATTTTATAACAATTTTTATGAACAGTCACAAAATTATTAAAAACTTTAAATAAGGCCAAGCTAAATTTTTTATTCGGCGGAAACTTACCATCTAAATAGCCATGGCCGATTATCATTAACGGTTCATTCAGGGTTACCCAAAAATCAACTAAATCGCCCAGCTCATTAACGATTAATTGCGCGTATCTATTAAAATACTGCCTAACTTTTTTGCTTTCCCAGCTTCCTTCTTTAACTAACCAAACCGGATTAGTCCAATGCCAAAGAGTTAAAACCACTTTTATATTATTTTCTTTAAGAGTTTTTAAAATTAAACGATAATGTTCAATCACATGTTTATCAAACTTTCCAACTTCTGGTTCAACCCGTGCCCATTCAATGCTAAGGCGATATGCTGAACAATTTAATTCTTTCAAACACTTTATGTCTTCACCAAACAACTCATATGATTTACATGCTTGGCCGCAAAGATAATTATCACGTTTAAACATTTCCGGGAATTTTTCTTGTTGCCAAGGCTGCCAAGATAATTTAGCCTGCTTGACCAATCGATCAGCATTTTTTTCTTCCCATTCACTCCAATCATTAGTAATTCCGCCTTCAATTTGATAAGCTGAAGTTGACGCGCCCCAAAGAAAACCCGAGGGAAATTTTAAGACTTGTTTAAACATATAAT
>JAHJXD010000095.1 GCA_018827685.1 Patescibacteria group bacterium | reverse complement strand
TCTACCAGCGCAGACTCGCCTCCAGCACCTATGCCCTGCGGCACAGCCTGGAGAACCGCGCCCGCCGGCTTGAGGAGGGCCTCAAGCGCGCCCAGGAGCTCACCCGCAAAGCCCCGCCCTCCCTCCCGGATCCCGAAGAGATCGAGGAAATGGAGGAGACCGAGCGGGAGCAGTTGGAGGAGATGCTCGAGACGATCACCCTGGCGGGCAATGCCGAGCAGGTGCATGAGGAAATTGCGGAACTGCGGGAGTTCGCCGGGCAGGCCCGGGCCGTCGAAGAGTCCGGCGGCGAGGCCAAACTATCGGAGCTCAAGGATTTACTGCAAAAACAAGGATTCTTCGATCACGCAGACCAACGGCTCCTCGTCTTCACCGAATTCAGGGACACCCTCGATTATCTTATGGAGAATCTCAAGGACTGGGGCTTCCGGGTCGGCTGCATCCACGGGGGGATGAAGCCCGGGTCGCGGAACGAACCCGGCACGCGGCTCTACTCCGAACAGCAGTTCCGGGAGGGCGATATCCAGGTCCTCGTGGCCACCGAGGCGGCGGGGGAAGGCATCAACCTGCAGGTCTGCAACATCCTGTTCAATTACGACATCCCCTGGAATCCGAACCGCCTGGAGCAGCGGATGGGGCGCATCCACCGCTACGGCCAGCGGAAGGACTGCCTCATCTTCAATTTCGCGGCCACGAACACGATCGAAGGCCGGGTCCTCCAGCGCCTGTTCGACAGGTTGCAGGAGATCCGGAACGCCCTCGACGACGACGCGGTCTTCAACGTGATCGGCGAGGTGCTGCCTTCCGCCCATGTCGAGCGCATCCTCCGGGACTACTATGCAGGAAAACTCGGCGATGCGGACCTTGAAGATCGCATGCTGGAAAACGTCGATGAGGGGCGATTCCGCGCCATCTGCCAGAACGCCCTGGAAGGACTGGCATCCAAGAAGCTCAACCTGGAGATGCTCATCGAGCGCCGCGCCCGGGCGCAGGAGCGCCGCGTCGTGCCCGAGACGATCGCCCGGTTCATGCGCGAGGCCGCCGAATCCGTTCCGCTGAGACTCAAGGTCGTGGAGACCCTGCCCTATGCCTTTGAGCCCGCCCGGACGCCGCCGGCCCTCCGCCGCTACGAGCGCGACCCGGACTGGAAGCTTCCTGTGCTCGCGAACCGCTATCCCCGCTGTTCGACGGACCGCGATACGGCGGAGAAGAACCGCCTCGAATGGGTCACGCCGGGACACCCCCTCTTCGAGGCGATCCGCAGACACGCCTGGGGCCAGGCCACCGAGTCTTTTGCCAGGGGGGCCTGCTTCTATTCACTCCAGCACGATGAACCGTCGCGGATCGATTTCTACCGCGCCCGGGTGGTGGACGGCCTGGGGCAGGTCTTTCACGAGCGGCTTTTTGCCGTGGAACTGACCGAAAACGGCGAGAAGCGCCTGCGCGAGCCAAATGTCCTGGGCAACTTCTCTCCGGCCCAACCCCCAAGGGAGCTTCCCGCTGTCGCCGTGGCGCCCGAGGCGTCGGCCTGGCTGCATGCAAACGCCCTTCAGCCCTTCCTGGAGGAGACCCGCCGGGAGCGCGTCGCTGAGGTGGGGCGCATCGCCGAGCACGTGGAGCTGTCGCTGACAGAATTGCTCCTGAAGGCGGATGAGGAGATCGGGAAGGCGAACGAGGACCGGGAAAGGGGCGTCGCCGGCGCCGACGGCCGCCTGGCCCAGGCCGAAAACCGCCATGCAGATCTTCTGGCGAGGCGCGAGCGCCGCCGGAAGGAGCTGGAACAACAAGGAGCGCTTACGCTCCAGGCCGTCGAAAGGATGGCCTCCGTCCTCGTCCTGCCCCATCCGGAGCGCGAGGCCGCGGATATCCGGCGGATGCAGCCGAATCCGGAGACCGAGACCACGGCCATGCGGGTGGTCATGGAATACGAGCAGGCCCGGGGCCGCCAGGTCTATGACGTCCACGAGAAAAACCTGGGCTATGACGTCACGAGCCTCGATCTCAACTCCGGCGAGCTGCGCCTGATCGAGGTCAAGGGCCTCGCCGCCGCCGCGGGATCGATCCTACTCACCCCCAACGAACGCCGGGTGGCGGAGGACCGGCGCGACTGTTACTGGCTCTACGTCGTCACGAACTGCGCCGCGGACCCTGTGCTCCAGGAGCCCCTGAAGGACCCGGCCAGATTGGCCTGGCACGAGGTGAAAAAGGTCGCCCACTACTATCTTTCCGTGGACGCCCTCCGGCAGCCCATGCGAGTGCGCGAGGATCAACCACCCTACGGCAAGGAGGAGCTATGACGAAAAAGATCGAACCAAAGGAAAATGGCTTGTCAGTTCAGTACGATTCCATTCTTGGGGATATCTCTAAGCTGATTGATGGGGCCAGACGTTCAACTGCCCGGTCGGTGAGCTGCGTCATGACGGCCGCTTATTGGCTGATAGGAAAGCGCATCGTGGAGTTCGAGCAGTCGGGTGAGAAACGCGCCGAATACGGAACCGCTCTTATCGAAAGGCTGGCGGCAGACCTGACTAAACGTTTTGGGCGTGGATTCTCACGCCAGAACATCCAGCAGATGCGCTTGCTTTACCTTATCTATCCTGTTAAGCAGATTCGCCAGACAATGTCTGGCGAAATGTGGCAATCCTCACAAGAGCCAATTTGCCAGACAATGTCTGGCGAATCAGAAGGCATGGAAATTCCGCAGACAGTGTCTGCAGAATCTTTCCTTTCCACCGTTACATCTCGGTTTCCGCTTCCCTGGTCCGCATACGTGCGCTTGCTTTCGGTCAAGAATGAGCATGCCAGGCAGTTCTATGAAACCGAAGCCCTGCGCGGCGGCTGGTCGATTCGCCAACTCGACCGGCAGATCGAACCCCAATTTTTACGAACGTACAGCCCTAAAGGAGAAAGCGCATAATGGCATGGGATGACAATCTACTACCTGAGCAAAGAACAGCAGCAGCGCATGCTGGCAGACATGCCAGATTGTTGGCGGGTCCGGGAACAGGCAAAACGCTCACTCTAACACGGCATATCTGTTTTCTTGTGACCGAACAGAATGTATCTCCTGGAAACATTCTGGCTGTTACGTTCACGCGAGTAGCTGCGTGGGAGCTTCGGCAACTCGTCGAGAATGAGCTGGGTGAAGGACAATGCCCTCGTATCTCCACACTTCATTCTTTTGCACTCCGGCAACTGATCAGGAACGAAACGCGTATTACAGACTTGCAACATCCCCTACGAATTGCGGACGACTGGGAAGAGCGCAACATCATACTGGAAGATCTAAAGGGCCTGCTCAACCTGAAGCGTATCAGCGAAGCGCGTGATCTTCTGGACAAGCTTTCTGCCGATTGGCAAAGCTTGACGGCGACGCAGGCAGATTGGGAGAGGCGCTTTCCCAATCCCCGTTTCCTCGGCTTATGGAGAGAACATCGAAGAATCTACGGTTACACGCTACGTTCCGAACTCGTCTATCAGTTGAAGAAGGCTCTTGAACAGCGTGGAGATTTTGAGCTCGAAGGACCGATTGAATACCTCCTTGTGGATGAATATCAGGACCTGAACCGTTGTGACCTCGCTGTGGTAAGCGAAATCGCATTACGCGACGTAGAATTATTCATCGCGGGAGATGACGACCAAAGCATATATGGGTTTCGCAAGGCACACCCGGAAGGCATACGCAGGTTCCCCCTCGACTATAGCGGTGCAGAAGAGCTTTCATTGGAGATATGCAAACGGTGTGACTGCGGCATTCTTGACTTGGGTCTTTTCGTTGCCCAGCAGGACCATCGCCGCATCGAAAAGGAAATCAGGTCCGAACCCGGTAGAGGACAAGGTGAAGTTGCACTGCTACGATTCCAGGATCAGAATGCGGAAGCCTCAGGCATTGCATCGCTTTGCACTCATCTCGTGGAGGACCACGGACTACAGCCTGATAACATCCTGATACTTCTTCGGTCTGATCACAATGGTGTATTTTCTGGTCCAATCCGACAAAGACTCGAAGCAGCCAGCATACCAGTTTCTGCAGCAACAGACACGGCGAGCCCATTGGATTGTGTTGTCGGTAGGACCCTTCTTGCCTTTATGCGATTGGCTGTCAGCCGCGAGGACAGCTTGGCCTGGCGCACCCTTTTTCAGGTCTGGTGCAACGGCGTCGGTTCCAGCGCGATCGGTGCCGTTTATGACCTTGCCCGCAGCCGCGGGATGAGCTTTGCTGAGACTGTACTCGCTGTCAGTGACAACGCCGTCATCCTACCCAGCAATCATCAGTCCCGCCTTTCCGGAGCTATCAGCCGCGTGTTGGACCGACTCGAAGAGTTGTTCTCCGGGGATGTGCAAGAGGAACACGAAACTCACGATGAACTGCTGGATGTGGTCCGCACGGCAGCGGAATCCCTGATTGTAAACAAAGAGTCGCGTGATTCTGTCTTACGAGAGTTCGAGCGTGTTGCGGAAACTACAGAAGCCGCGTCCCTGAAGGAGTTAGTTCGGGCTACGGAGGTGGCAAGCGATGATATTGAACAGGAGATTGAACAGGGCAGAGTAAATATCCTCTCGATGCACAGAGCCAAGGGGTTGACGGCCGAAGCCGTTATTATTGCTGCGGCAGAGGATCAATACATTCCAGGCCGAGCTCAGGGCGACGCCATTGATGACGAGCGTCGCCTTTTGTACGTTTCGTTGACCCGTGCGAAGCATCACCTCTTTGTAACTTACTGCGATAGGAGAACGGGTCCGCAACGGCACACTGGCCGCAATAGCGGGATGGCTAACAGGGCTCTTAGCCAATTTCTGGTCGATTGTCCCCATACGCCCCAAGACGGCAGAGCTTTCATAAACCGTTTGACAGAGGAAGACGAATGATACCAAAAGACTGCAAACGTCTGGCTGAAGTGGATTTTCCCATTGCCGTGGTCTCGAAGCACGCGGTGCGGGAAAAGTCGGGACCGAAGGGACACATCTCTACACTGCACCTCTGGTGGGCGCGGCGACCGCTGGCGTCGAGCCGGGCGGTGCTGCTCGCGCTGCTGTGGCCGGACCCGTGCGATCCGCTCTGCCCGACGGAATTTAGGGAGCAGGCGCGAAAGCTCTTGCCGCAGGTGGGCGGCTGCAATCCGGGCACCACGGACGAGGACCTGCGCAAGGCACTGCTCAAGTTCATCGCGGACTTCGCGAACTGGGATAACGCGGCGCAACGCACCTATCTCGAGGTGAGCCGCGCGCTGGTGAAGGCGGCGCACGGCGAGGAGGCCCCTCTGGTGGTGGACCCATTCGCGGGAGGCGGCTCGATCCCGCTTGAGTCGCTGCGGCTCGGGTGCGAGACGTTCGCGAGCGACTTGAACCCGGTTGCCTGCCTGATACTGAAGGTGATACTCGAGGACATCCCGCGCCACGGGCCGAAGCTCGCGGAGGATTTGCGCCGTGTCGGGGCGGAGATCAAACGGCAGGCGGAGAAGGATCTGGCCGACCTCTATCCAAAGGACCCGGACGGCGCGACGCCCATCGCCTACCTCTGGGCGCGGACCGTGCGCTGCGAGTCGCCGAATTGTGGCGCGGAGATCCCCGTATTCAAGTCGGGATGGCTCTCGATGAAGGGGGCGAAGAAGGCCAGCTACCTCCGTGAGGCGGTCGATGGCCAGTCCGTCGCGCTAGTCGTGGAAAGTAATCCAACCGGGGGGCCGGTCACTCTTCGGATAGTTCGTGGGCACGGAAGCAAAGACCCGGGTCCCGGATACGTGGTGATCGAAGGAACGAAGGCCAAGGGAAACAACGCCAATGTGATTTGTTGCTGCTGTGGTGGCGTCTTGCCTGGCAACAAGAAGAATCCACGAACAGTTAGCCAGCTAGCAGCACAGCGTGGCGGGGCCGATGTCGTATTTGACGAGAAGGGCCGCCGCACTGGCGGGGCGCGGCTGCTCGCGGTCGTCACGCTTCGGCAGGGCGAGCGGGGCCGGCACTACCGGCTGCCCGCGGAACGCGACTACGAAGCGGTGCGAAAGGCGCAGAAGCGGCTTGCGGCGATCCTCGGCGAGTGGGAGCAGGGCGGGAAGCAGGGTCTCTGCCCGGTGCCGGATGAGCCGCTGCCGCCGGTCGGCACGCTGGGCTTCCGCGTGCAGCGGTACGGCATGCTCGAGTGGGGCGACCTCTTTGCCGCGCGGCAGAAGGTCGCGCTTAGAACCTGGATTCCACTGCTAATACAGGAAACTGGTGGTTCCTCACCGGCGGCAGGAGGGTTCGCCCTCGCTCTCAGTCGGATGGCCATGTGCGGAATGAGCCTGACGAATTGGAACGCCTTCGCGGAAAAGATGCAGCACACGTTCGGCCGCCAAGCCCTTCCGATCGTATGGGATTTCGCCGAAGTAGTTCCGATAGTGCACGCGCCTGGTGCGTGGGAAAACGCTTGCGATCTTGTGGCTGAGGTCGCAGATGTATGGCCAGGTTCGTCCTCCGGACAAAGCGAGCTCGCCGACGCTGCTGAGCATCCACTGCCCGACCAGACCGCAACTGTTTGGTTCACAGACCCCCCGTACTACAATGCGGTCCCGTATGCGGATCTCTCGGACTTCTTTTTCGTTTGGCTCAAGCGCGCGCTGCCGAACCATGCGCTGTTGCGCGATCCCTTCGACGCGACGAATCTGCTGACACCGAAGCTGCGCGAAGCCGTGCAGGACGAAACGAAACAGAACGATGGCCAGCCGAAGGATCGAATGTGGTTCGAGCAGGCTATGGCCCGTGCCTTCGCCGAGGGTCAGCGTGTCCTACGCGAGGACGGCGTCGGCTGCGTAGTTTTCGCTCACAAGACGACCGAGGGCTGGGAAGCGCTCCTCTCGGGCATGATCCGCGGTGGATGGACCATCACCGGGTCGTGGCCAATCGCGACGGAAATGGGTTCGCGTCTGCGCGCCCGTGAGTCGGCCGCCCTCGCCACCAGTGTCCATCTCGTCTGCCGCCCGCGCCCCCAAGACGCGCCCGTAGGCGACTGGGCCGGCGTCCTGCGCGAGCTGCCGAACCGTGTCGGCGACTGGATGGAGCGCCTGCAGGGCGAAGGCGTCCGCGGCGCCGACCTCGTCTTTGCCTGCATCGGGCCGGCCTTGGAGATCTACAGCAGG
>JAHJXD010000101.1 GCA_018827685.1 Patescibacteria group bacterium | reverse complement strand
CCAAGCTTTACCCGCCAGTGGCGGGCCTCCTCGGTAATAGGTCATTAGTAATCTGATGTTGAAATCAGATAATCGAGACTTAAAGACTCCTCGCCCCGTTACATACCCGCAGATTTTCCACGAATAGTTTCGGAGCTTGCCCCGTATGTAACGGGGCTCGATCAATATCTCCCCGATTAAGGTCGGGGACCTATTCTCAAAGTTTAATTGTTCCACGCACAGCTTCCGCTACGCGTGCCTTGTTACGACTTCGTCCATGTCACCGAATTCACCCTAACTTCAAATTAATTAAAGCTTCAGGTGTCCCCGGCTCCCTTGACGTGACGGGCAGTGAGTACAAGGCTCGGGAACGTATTCACCGCGCCATAGCTGATGCGCGATTACTAGCGAATCCGACTTCATGGAGGCGAGTTGCAGCCTCCAATCCGAACTGGGGCCGACTTTATGGGATTAGCTTGGGATCACTCCTTTGCAACCCTTTGTATCGGCCATTGTAACATGAGTGTAGCCCTAGGCATCAAAGGGCCATGCTGATTTGACGTCATCCTCTCCTTCCTCCCTGTGAATCAGGGCAGTTTCATCAGACACTTGTAACTGATGATGAGGGTTGCGCTCGTTTCCCAACTTAATGGTACATCTCAAGACACGAGCTGACGGCAACCATGCAGCACCTGCCTAGCCGCTGAATAAATCCAGAAGCCTGCCTTTCGGCTGGCGTTCGTCTAGGTGTCAAGCCTAGGTAAGGTTCCTCGCTTAGTATCGAATTAAACCTCATGTTCCTCCGCTTGTGCGAGCCCCCGTCTATTCCTTTGAGTTTTAACCTTGCGGTCGTACTTCCCAGGCGGTTGACTTAACGCGTTAGCTGCGCCACTCCGAGGGTCGATACTCGAAACAGCTAGTCAACATAGTTTACGGCGTGGACTACCGGGGTATCTAATCCCGTTCGCTACCCACGCTTTCGTACCTCAGGGTCAGAAATACGCCAGTCTGCTGCCTTCGCCTTTGGTGTTCCGCACGATATCAACGGATACCACCCCTACACCGTGCGTTCCACAGACCTCTCGCATTCTCTAGCCTGACCGTATCTACTGCGGCCTCACCGTTGGGCGGTGAGATTTAACAGTAGACGCATCAAGCCCCCTACGTACGCTTTACGCCCAATAAATTCGGATAACGCTTGGAGTATTCGTATTACCGCTGCTGCTGGCACGAATTTAGCCACTCCTTATTCCTAAGGTACCATCAATATTTTTCCCCTAGAAAAGCAGTTTACAACCCGAAGGCCGTCTTCCTGCACGCGGCGTCGCTCCATCAGGCTTTCGCCCATTGTGGAATATTCTCGACTGCGGCCACCCGTAGGTGTACGGACCGTGTCTCAGTTCCGTCGTTGGGGGTCAGGCTCTCACCTCCCCTACCGGTCATAGCCATGGTGCGCCATTACCACACCATCTAGCTGATCGGGCCTAGGCTCCTCCCATACCACAAAAGTTTTACCCCACCTTCGCTCTGCGCTCCACTAGGAGCTACGGTGGGCAGGCCTTGCGGCTTGCCCGCTGTAGCTTTTCGTGAAACGAAAAGCGAAAGCGGGGACTATCAGGTATTAGACCATCTTTCGATGGCTTATTCCTGAGTATGGGGTAGATACCAAGGTGTTACTAACTCGTTTGCCGCTCCGTATTTTCGGCGACCTCGCCCGAAGGTTTGGTCAATTGAAAATACAGCGCTCAACTTGCATGCCTTATCCACGCCGCCAGCGTTCATCCTGGACCAGGATCAAATCCTCCTAATTAATCGCTCTGAAGAAACTCTCCAGAGGGAATAGACCTTTACTTACCGAAATGTAAGCTCGGGACAACTAAAAAGCACTCTACCTATATATAAGTAAATTCCGCCTCTACAAACGCCTGTATATGTTGTCGTGGTGACCAAGCATCTGTAGAGGCGGAACCTCTATTTCTTAAAGTTCTCGTATGTCAGTTGTCTATGAATCCATATATCATTTCTAACTTAACCGACCGTCTTGATATTATATGAGTCGAATATCTGCCGTCAACCCCGTTAGAGACAGGGCACCCCTAGACGATCGTAGCCGTCAACATAAGTTGAGGGCGGTCTCTAACGGGGTCAAGGACTCTTTGTGGGTTAACTCCAACAAGAAAAGCCCCCGTAATGGGGGCTTTTCTTGTTCGCTTTTAAGTCTATCTTACCTATTTAGTAAGCAGGGTCTCGCTCAACACAAGTTTACACTAGTACGGCAGACCTCTTGTCGCGTCCAGCAACAAAGTAGCGAATCGCGAAGTAGACAAGCATGGCCAAAAGAATCAGCCATAATATCGGACTGGTGAAAAAATTACGCAAGCTGTCTATAAGCAAGGCGGTAAAAGTTCCACCAACTCTACCACTGACAAGTTCACCAAAAGTGTGTTCGTCAATAACGGTCACGAGCTTCTG
>JAHJXD010000034.1 GCA_018827685.1 Patescibacteria group bacterium | reverse complement strand
TAAATAAAGAAGAATATAAAAAGATTTATTTTATGTTTAAACAAGTATAATATATGGACATCTGCAATATTAAAAAACAACTTAAGAGAAATTATGTTATTTTTAATGAAATCAGATCGGCATATATATACGGAAGTGTATTAAGTGATAGATTTAAAGAAGGGAAAAGTGATATAGATGTCTTGTTTATCTGTAAAGATATAGAAAAACCGCACCTTTTTTTAAAGAAGATTAAAATGAAAACGAAAAAAATAAAAACTAAAGTGGATATTAATGTGGTGTTTTATAGTGAATTTATAAAGCGTTGGCACATTTATCGTCCCCCTACATATTTTGTTGGCATCAAATTAGCCAATGAATTACTTTGGGGAGAGGATCTAATCCGGGATGTAAATATAAAAGATGTTAAACCTATAAATATTTACAAAAGAATAGTTGATCTTTCGCAGGGTATTAGGGGTGTGTATGTAAACAGTAAAAATGACGATTTCTGGTGTGAAAAATATAAAAGTTTTAAAATTTCTTTCGGAAATTTATATTCGCAATTTTATTTTTAATTTTACCATTTACCATTATGACAAAGCTAAATTATCTTGATAGCACTTATTTATTTGAATCAGAGGCAATTTTTGTTGATGTTAAGGAGAATGAAAAAGGCAAAGCAGTAATTTTAGACGAAACGATTTGCAGATGTCGGCGAGACTCGGCGGTTTAATTCCGTTTTTCATCGTTACCTCCTCTTTTGGGGTTGTGAATGTTTTGGGTTTGTTGTGGCGGATAAACTCCGTCACTTTTCCTTTTCACGAATGAGCCGTGAATGAGTCGAAATGCCAGTCTTCTCTCCGCCTCATAAACCATCGGTGTGCCGATGAGTGCGCCGCACTTCGGACACTTGAGGTTTGGCATTTCGGATTTGCTGCTCACCTTTGACTGCAAAAGTGCAAGCTCTTGCGGCGCAAAGATTCGGTCGAGATACATCCGCAACAATCGGCCATGCCCGTCTTTCTGATAGAGGGCAAAATACTGATTGCATTTGCTGCAAAAAAGATCAAGAAAATGTGAATTACCACCACGGGTACTCACATACTTGTCTTTTTTGAGAGAATGTTGAGTTGTGTTTTGATCCGCCATGTTCATCTCCTTTCTTTTTAGGTTGTCAAAGAACACCTTTGACTGATTGCTACTTTAGCGCTAATTCTGTATTTAATCAATACATACTGCCGAATCAAATGGTGTAAAATGTAACCATAGCGTTCTCTTTATATATACATTATTCTATTGTATAATAATAATGTCATGAATAATTATCTAAAAATTTTTATAAGTGAAAAATTTAAAAAACCCGGTAAAGCCCTAGACTTGGGCGCTGGTGAGTTTTTTGATGTTGCATGCTTGCAGCAACTAGGGTGGAAATGCGAAGGCGTTGATATAAAAACAGGCGTTGATTTGGAAAAAATCTATAAATCAAAAAATAAACCATTTGATTTAATTTATTCAAATTATTTATTACATAAACTAAAAAATAAAAAATCATTTATTCAAACAATTTATGATAATTTAAAAAATGGCGGTTGGTTTTTTATACATACTTTTGATCAATCCGATCAAAACAATAAATCTGATTTGTCGCAAGTTTATTTACAGAAATTATTAGCTGGGCAAGAATTTAATAACGTTAAAATAAAATTATTCAGTTATTATGATAATGAAAAAAATCATAAACATTGGCATAAAATTTTAGAAGCGAGTGGACAAAAAAATAAAAATAGCTCCAAATAATGTTTTGCTTCGCAAAACAAAAATTTTTAATTTGGCATATGATTAGAGTAGAAAATTAATGAATAAAAATCTCTTTTCTACCTTAATTTTAGCACAAAATTCAGATTAAAAACAGTGGAAAACTAACTGAATTTTGCTTAAATCGTTTCGTGATTTTCGTAAAAATATGATTTAGTTTTCGGACGGTCTGAATTATTTGGGGCTATTTTTTAAAAATTTTATGGACGAAATAAACTTCAATGATCCAAAACTAAAAATATTTAGAAATTTGGTAAACATTAATGATATAGACTTAAAAAACATATTTACCAATTTAAACAAAAGTAAGGATATCCAGTTATTGGATTATATTTACTATTTAGGATTACCTAAAAACTTAATCAAAGCAATTAAAAATAATTTAACCCAATCAATTCCAGAAGAGCGAGAAGAATATTTTAGAGAGTATAAAAGAACTATTTTATCCTTAAGAACTACGGAGCATAATTTAAGTAATTTACGTTTAAACCCATTAACAGAATTTGAAAAACATCCGCCATTATTTTTCGGTATGGGTGGCGGCAGCAAAGAACTTTGCAAGGGGCTCCCATTTGATGTTTTGGCTATGTTATTAACAGGAGAAAAAATAAAAAGAAACTTAAAATTAAGTGAATGTAGAATCCTGCTTGCCAATAGAATTACCTACACAAATATTCCTAAAAATCCAGAATTTTCAGAAATTGCAATTGATAATGTGATGAATGGCGAAAAGGACTTATTGAAATTAGTGATAAATAAATTTGGTTTTCAAAACTGGAAAATATTTTTACAAACTGACTTGGAAAAAATCGTCGGTAATAAAATTAAAAATGGTTATGAAAAATTAATCCAAGTTGCCGATAAAACTGAATTAGTTGGAGGACATCATTATTCAATAGAGATGGCAGATATTTGGGCGCTTGTTGGGCAAGAAAATGGCGGGGTCAAACTTGGGTGGTTTATAAGAAATTTAGACAAAGAAAATGGCGGATACATAATGGACGAACAACCATTCCATGCTCGTTTTAATCTTTTTATGGCTTTACATGGTTTAAAGAACAACGTTACATTAACCTATGCAAATGCAGGAGCAAGATTATATCCTGGACCAACCGGAGCTTTAGAAAAGGAATCGCCATATATTTGCTACCAGCCAGAAAACAGATTGTTACTTAGCCCATTTGAGCAACCAATAAAAAAGTTAAAAGAAGCAACACTTGCCGGAGGTGGATTCCAATTTAAATATTATCGTAATCTTATGAGTGGGATAATTAATTTGTTTGAAGAATTAGTTCTTAATGATGGAGATAAAGGAAAAAACAATAAAATCACAGTTAAAGAAAACGGCAAATTCAGAGGTGATATTCTTGCACAAAAAATAGAATATATCCACAATTATATTTTTAGTGAAGCAACATCCGCTAAAAATATATGGTCCAAAGCATTTCCAAATTCATTATAAAAATTATGTTTAAAATCACGAATGGTGAAAATTATTCTTTAAAAGCAATACATACCCATCAACAAAACGGCGGTAGCGTATTACGTAGCGCACATGTCGGTAATTTTAATTCTCCGACACTCTTTTTGGCTCAAGATGGATTCCCTGTTATTTTACATGAGCATATACGAGGTGATGCAAAAATATACAGACCTGGATATATAAAAATTGACGGACATGAATTTCCCATAACTGACCGATTAGCCCTTCCGCTAACCCACTCGTTTATAAATGAAGAAGTGAAAGAAAAAATCAAAAGCGTGATGGAAAGAAACTTTCAAAGACCGGCACAGCTACATTATGAATCTTTGAAAAAACTTTTTCCTAACAACATTCAGTTGACATCACAGCTATTTTTTGAACAAGAACCTTTTTTTGTCAGAACTTTAGAAGTTTTAGCAAGAAGATCCCCTTATTTATTCGCTAATTTTGTGGATAGAGAAGGCAATGTTTTTAATCTTGCTGAAAAACAAGGCGGAAACAGCCAACTATATATTGATAATAACGGAACCAAAATAAAAATAAACAATGAACAATTTGCTGAAATGGCTCATAATTACCTAAAACAAACCATTGAAGCAATAACGGGAAATGGCAATAATCCAGAAGGAATCGTTATGGAGTCAAATTTATACATCTTGCTGAGCAGTATTTGTGAAGTTTATAAAGGCAGATTTGGTGTTGAAAGATATCGCCCAAATCAAGTTGAGGTAATACATTTCTCTGGAGTAGAAATGATCAACTATTTAATAAAAAATCAAAAACAAGCGGAAAACAACACTCAAGAACTAAATGATCTTTACGAAACTCTAAGGGGAGAGTTTAAAGGTATGCTACCGGAAAATTTAGATTTCAGACTAGTGCCTACAGATATAATGGGAAAGATTGTTACTGATAATCAAACCTATGCCAAAGAAATTAACGAGCTTATTGTTGCCAATCAAAAGTTATCCGAATCTTACACTATAAGACAAAAATCAAGAGGATTATCCGGGGAAGAAATCAGACAACAAATATTATCTTTAGATGAACAGGCGATAAGACAAAGAGTTTTGAAACTTCATGATCGCATAAGTAATTTACCCGGAAGAACCAAGAAAAAAATATCAGATAGTAAAGAAATGTTAGAAAATTTTGAAATAAATCAAAAAAAAATTATAGGTAATCTTATAAGCACTGAAATTGCAGTAAATGATATGTATTCGGAAAGTTCTGAATTAGACAAAGAGATAATTGAAATTAGAGATCGAATTGCTAGAATATCGACTGAAGTCCAAAAAATTGAACCAGCTGAAGTTTCTCAATATGATATCATAAGAGATGGCAGAAGGCTTTATTTTCCAGAGACGGCAAGAGAATTATCTCAGAGAGAATTAAATAGTGATTGGAACTACTCTATGCGCGAATCATCAAGGGAATTAAAGCAAGAAATTCAAGCAACAAAAAATAACGAACTATGTAACGAATTTAAACCTAAATTAAAATAATTATGAAAATATATGACGCTCACCAAGATATCGCCGCCAACATTCAGTTGGTTACAAATAAAAACTTTTTTAAAGAAAATAAAATCAATGATTGTTTTATTAAAAGTAGTTATAATTGTGTGAATCAAGTAGATTACCCAAGGTTGGCCAAGGGTAATGTGCGACTTATTTTTGCCACCATATTTGCCAAAACAAAAAAACAAGCGTTGGAACAACTCAATATATATCATAAAATATTATCCAAAAGCAAAAATATTATTCCTATTTTATCATCTAAGGATTTAATTTATTTAAAAGATGATCAAATCGGATTTTTGTTTAATATGGAAGGTGCTACTCCGTTAGAAGATGCAAAAGATTTGGATGTATTTTATGAAATGGGCTTGCGTTCTATTGGAATATCTTGGAGAGGAGAAAATAAATATATTAAAAACGGTAAATTATCTAAAATAGGATTGCGCTTGCTTAACAACATAGAAAATAAGGAAATGATACTGGATGCGGCACATATGGACGAATCATTGTTTTGGGATGTGCTTGGTAACTATGAAAAACCTTTTATTGTATCGCATACAGCCTGTAAATCTATTTATCAAAATGAGAGGAATTTGTCAGATGAACAGATAAAAAAGATAGAAAAAATTGGTGGATTAATTGGGATAGCAGGAGTCAATAAGTTGGTCGGGGGGAAAAGTATAGACGATATTATAAAAAACATTAACCATGTCATTGAACAATCCTCAATAAGTACTGTCTGTTTTGGTTCTGATTTTGATGGGATGGTTAATCCAAAGTTATCTTTAATAGAAAATTTTGAAGACGTGGCTAGTTATCCAAATTTGATTACGAAACTCAATACTATATTTAAAAAAAATGAAGTTGAAAAAATAGCATATAGAAATTTACATAATTTCATATTGAAAATTTTAAAAAAACAACTCTAAATAATATTTTGCTTCGCGAAACAAAAACTTTTAACAACATCATATAACAACGCATATCTGGCTTGGAAGCGAATAATTTTTGGTATTACCATTTGCCGGTGATTGAAAATTATATTAAATTAAAATAATTGAACAGGGTTTTATTTAATTTTTTGTTCTAAATAATACTGAAAATAACCTTTGTATTTTTTTTGTAAAATTGGATTTTTCCAATCATCTTCAGTAATTATTTTTCGGCAATTTTTTAAACCGCATAAGCATTTCATTTTATAGGTTTTAATTCCCGCGGATTTATGTAAAACCATGGCATAATCAAAAGTGATTTGCTCGTCTTTTTTAATATTATTCATGGCTACAAGAAAAATTTGCCCATTAAATCCGGCGTTTGGTTCACAGCTATGATTAAACATATCCACACTTTGAATTCTTTTAGAATCTTTTATTCCAATAACAAAATTTTCATGTATTTGATGGGCCAAATCCCCAATGACCGCAGGCAGTTTGGTTTCTTCTTTTAGAGTCATAACATACCCTCCGAAGATAGCCAAGAGGGCTCCTTTTTTAATAGTTTTCAGAGAATAAACGCCTTTCCCGCTACAATTCGTATCTTTAACCTTTAAGTCCGGGTTTATCCATGAATACATTCTGTTTTTCATAAAAAATAAATAATTGATAAAATAATTTGATATAAATGGCATTTTTATGATATAATCATTATATTACCTTTCTAAGGTTTTTACAAATTTTCAAAATGGATAAAAAAACAAAAATTTTTTACGTAGTTGCTTCAGTTGCCATTCTTTTTATTATTGTTATTGTTTTTTTTAAAATTTTTATATTACACGATTACTTGATTTCATATCAAGCCCCTTGCGACCCAAAGGTTGAAAGTTGTTTTATTGTGGAATGCGATCAAGAAACCGGAGAGGGCTGTGATCTTGGCGAGGCGGAAAAGTATTATAAACTAATTGAGAAAAAAGCTTTTAACGCCATTAAATGCGCTGAGGACGATTTTAATTGTCTGCTTTGCCAGAAAGATGAAATTGATTGCCAAACCACTATTTGCGATTCTTCAACAGAAGAAAATATTTGCAGTAATTTTTAATTTTTCTAAAAAATGAATAATTTCAAAATATTTTTTATCGGATTAAATAACCAGACTTTAATTTTACTTGATAAAAACGAGTCGTTAAAAGTTATAGGCGTTAATTTTTTTGATTATTTTAATCATTTTTCTTTAAACCCGTTTGACCAACTGTTTAAAATAGCGTATAAATTACATTTTAAAAAAAAGTGCAGATTTATTTCTTTGATAATTTTAAAAGCCTGGAACAAAATGTATTTTTTTTCCAGTTTTTTATACAAAAGTAATAAAGAATATATTAATGTTATAT
>JAHJXD010000104.1 GCA_018827685.1 Patescibacteria group bacterium | reverse complement strand
GTCATACCATTGTATCTGACTACAAGCAGGTTCAATGCTCTTTTGAAAGTAAAGCAGAGCAAAAAGCATTTTTCCCCGACAAGCATCAGCAAATAAAGATGGATGTAGCCAACTGAGAAATTTTTGCTGATTCAAGACAGCGTGTTGATCATGGTGCGGCTTTTGGCGTCGGTTATTAACATCAAGATAATAATGAAACCCTCATGACGGTGCCCGTCACCGGGCTTCGACAGTTGTAGGCATTTTTTAGCCTTTGAAATGGTGCAAGTTATTGAAATCTCGTGGTCGGACCTCCGGAAAACTGAAAAACGTGTAGGCATGCGAATATGAAAATTGTTCTTGACAAGACTGGTGGTACATGCTATCAGAGTAGACATGTACGTAAGAACGATTTCCCGGAAAAACAAAGACGGCTCCACCGTGACCTACGTCCAGCTCGCCCATAATGTCCGCGATCCGCAATCCGGTCAGCCCAAGGCGAACGTCCTTCACACCTTCGGTCGATCCGACGACCTGGATGTGGACGCCATCAAAAGACTGACCCGAAGCCTCTGCCGCTTCCTCTCCCCGGAAGACGCCGTTGAGGCGCAGGCCATCTCTGAAGGAAGGAATGTTCCCCTGACGTTTCTTAAAAGCGTTCCGATGGGCGGGGCCTATCTTCTCTGTTCTCTGTGGGAGACGCTTGGCCTGCACGCCGTTCTGAAGGATTGTCTGAAGGAAAGGTCGTTTACGTCCCCGGTGGAATGGGCGGCGTTTGCCATGACGGCCAACAGGGCTTTGGCGCCGGACTCCAAACGGGGGGTTGAGGAGTGGGTTTCTCAAGACGTCGCTCTGGGGAATCCCGAACCAATCGATCTTCAGCATCTCTACCGGGCGATGGACGTCCTTCTGGAGTACAGGGAGATCATCCACAAGGAAATCTACTTCGCCGTGGCGGATCTTCTGAACCTGGAGGTGGATCTGATCTTCTTCGACACCACCAGCACCTACTTCGAGCGGGACGAGGAAGATGAGGATGGTCTGCGGCAATATGGTCATTCTAAAGACCATCGTCAGGATCTTCCCCAGATCGTCATCGGCCTGGCTGTAACTAAAGAGGGCATTCCCGTCAAATGCTGGACCCTGCCGGGGAACACATCGGATATGGCAACCGTGGAGATGGTCAAGAATGATCTCCTCGGCTGGAAGCTTTCCCGGTGCGTCTGGGTGATGGACCGTGGAATGAACTCGGAAGACAATCGGCTGGTTCTGCAGAAGGCCGGCGGCCAGTATATCCTGGGGGAGAAGCTCCGGGACAACCAGGAGGTTCATAAAGAGGTTCTGGCCAAACGGGGCAGATATCTCAAGATCCGGGAGAACCTGGAGATCAAGGAAGTGATTATCGGCGACGGGGAGAGGCGCAGAAGATTTATCCTGGTTCACAATCCTGAGGAAGCCAAGAAGGACAAGGCCACGCGGGAGAAGATCCTGGCCAGAATTGCAAAATCCCTTAAAGATCTTGGAGACCGGAAGGGGAAAGCCCACAAGAAGAGCGTCTGCGCGCTTCTGGCCCACCGGACGTTGGGAAGATACCTCAGACAGCTCAAGGATGGAAGCATCAAGATCGACAAGGGTAAGATCCGGAAAGAAGCGCATCTTGACGGGAAGTACATCCTCTCCACCAGTGACGACACCCTGACGCCGGAGGACATCGCCTTGGGGTACAAGCAGCTTCTGGAGGTGGAGAGGGCCTTCCGCACCCTGAAGACCACCCTGGATCTGAGACCCGTTTATCACCGGAAGGACGAAAGGATTGAAGCCCATGTGTTTCTCTGTTTCCTGGCGCTGATGCTGGTGCGCATCGCGGAGAGAAAAACGGGGTTCACCTGGGACCGTATTCGTGGTGTGATGGAGCGTCTTCATCTGATAGAATTTTTTTCAAAAGATGGACGTGTTCTACAGACCACCGAACCGACGCCGGAACAACTCAACATCATGAAACAACTTAAAATATCGCCACCGAAACGTATGCAAGACATCCAAATGAACCCCTAAAAACGTAGGCACACGACCAAAAAACGGGCACTTCCCAAATGACCGCAATGACTCAGTTATCGCCAAATCGCTTGCCTACCACTGTCGAAGCCGGGCGTCACAAAGGATGATGAAAATTACACGACTGTCATGGTGAGCTTGTCGAACCATGAGTCATTATCCTTCGACAGGCTCAGGATGACAAGGGTAGAGATAAACAATAACAGTGGCTTGTCAACACATTTTCAGATGAAAGAACAAAAATTAGGTAGTAGATTTAGGCCAGCATTCAAATAATGCAACCACGAGTTCCTTCTGGCCTTCTCCTGCAAGCGC